>NZ_CALPCY010000161.1:0-1061 GCF_943193115.1 Otoolea muris | reverse complement strand
CTGATCTTCATCCATTTGAAGTCATTTTGGACACTAAAAAATCAGGTTCATCGGACTTATTTTTCAATCCGTTACCTGACCTCGAAAACTGAATAAAATACACAATCCCTTATGCTGCTTTTTTCCCTACCCTTGTCATTAATTCTTCAAAACTAAACATGTTTTCCGCCCTTGATAAGTTATATGCCATCCCGAAGAGCGCAAATTCCCCATCCACTTTCCGCTTCCCTTTCAGCAGAAAGTAGCCCGAATCGTGCCACCGTTTTATTGTCCCAAATGGATGTTCTGACGTGCATTTCCGTTTATCCATCTTTTCCCGGTTCGGTCTGAGTTTGAACCTCACCACCTTTCTCTTTTCGTAGTGGAAGCCTGGCTCTTTCTTTTTATCCCTGGCCTCCTCTCCCGGCTTCTCTCCTCCATCATTCGGGGCGGGGCCATTCCCTTCCCACCATTTTGCCTTCTTCTCAAGGCAGTCTTTGCTGAAATCTATCTCTTTCCACGGATATTTTGTACTTGTTACACACTTATCCCTGTATGGGCACTTCCTGCACAGCTTCTTGTTACAGTATCTCGTGTCGCCGCTTTTCTTTATGCTTTTCCGGTAAAGTGTCGCCCCGCCCGGGCAATACACACAGTCAGCTTCCGGGTCCCTCACAAAATATCCCTCTCTGGCCCGCCCCTTCATTTCTTCGCCCGGTCTCGTTGGTTCCTGCGGCTCAGGGGTCTTCTTTACCTCATCCGGCTTACGCTTAACCTCCACAACCTCCATGTCTTCTATGCTTCCCTTGTATGCGTCCGGAATGATTCCTGCATGCAGACACTTCGCTAATTCTTCAGCCTCCATACTTGCCGGGTCACACTCTGACTCCACATAGTCTGTCTCCAGTTCATAAACATCCCTTCCTTCCTCAGGTATAACGCTCGGAATAATCCCTTTTTCAAGGCATTCCACATAATCCCCAGCCCGGTGATACCCTTTGTCTGCTACGACATTCACCACTTCGTCCGGTTTCTGTCCCTTCAGGTATTCCATCGTTGGGGCAAGCTGCCCGTGGTCGGTG
>NZ_CALPCY010000160.1:0-1063 GCF_943193115.1 Otoolea muris | reverse complement strand
CTACAGGTACACCTGAAGCTATTTCAGGTGTGATGGATGACACAATTGTATCAGTTCCCTTTATTTCACTGTATGATGATGATGTTTATACCTACTTCTTTAAAGTAAATGGTACAACTCTTTCACAGACAGAAGGATGGATGCAGTTAAATAAGTAAACTCATATCACGAACACAAAATAAAAATTCTATGCAGTAATGACAGACGCTTTGCCGATGGAATAATCGGCAGAGCGTTTGTTGTATTTGCAATACCTATATCTGGATTTTACAAAAAGCTTCAATAACTCAAATTAATTATATCTTTATTTTTACTATAAGATGGAAATCTTCCAGTGGCCAATATTACAAAATTTAACTGTCAAGAAATGGATTAATCTCTCAATGTAAATGTCGTTTCTGTTTAGCAGTCAAAATTCGCCGTCCGACAATATCCCTCTGGTATTTTGGGAATGAGCTTTGGCTCGAATTCATCTTCACAATTTCCTGGGACATCAACCTGGAATACCCTTACTGGCACTCTTTGAATGTGGGGATATCGCCTTTTTGATCCTTTACATAAGCGATGGAGGCATCCCATTCCGCCTCCATCGGTTATATTAGGATAACTTTAAAGCTATCCCATGGTAGGCTGTAGATATCAACCATGCTGTTTAAGGTGTTATCTGCAATAATCTGTTGTATTTGTTGTTTTTCTGCTGGCAAAAAATATCCTTTTTCGATAAGAATTGTCATATCTTGATTCCTATCCAAAAAGAAAGAGTTTTTCCAAAGACACAAATTATTTTACACTATAAAATTCAATTGTGGAGGAGAAATATATTGATTTATTCTATAGAAGATTTTATAGCCCCCAAAAATATAGCTTCGATTTCACAAAAAATTTCTGCTGGATGCAAGATTCAAATAAACCTTGCATCCAGCAGAGATTTTTCATTAGGGAAAAATGTTAATATCTAATTTTAACCGGCATCCATCAATTTTATACACTTAATTATTATCTGCTGTTAGGTTCCAATCAGCAAAACTACCTGTTGGATCCCAATCCTCCCAATAAACATTTT
>NZ_CALPCY010000159.1:0-1072 GCF_943193115.1 Otoolea muris | reverse complement strand
CGCAGACAACCAGTGGGATTCGCTGGCGAGTGTTTCGCCGTCCCCGGTTCATCCGATCCTGATGCGCAGGATATCCGGCGACGGCCTTCTGGAACCGTTCCTGGCAGGCTCAAGCACCGTGCGCAGGCAGGATTTTCCGCCGGTTTACCACATCAACGGCTCTATCTATATCAACCGGCTGGATGACGGGTTCGACGGCTCTGTCAGCCTGAACGATAACCGGCGCCCGTATGTGATGGATCCGAGATATGCAATTGACATCGACACATGGGAGGACTTTCAGTTTGCCGAGTGGGTGTTAAAAACAGCGGGGAGAGGACAGGAGGGAAAAGACGGATGGGAGTGAAGGCGTTTCATATCGGCCGCATTGCGGTCGGGGAAGGGAACCGGCCGCTGGTGATCCCGGAGATCGGGATCAACCACGGGGGCAGCCTTACAGCGGCCAGGGAGATGGCGGACGCGGCCTTTCGGGCGGGCACGCGGCTGGTCAAGCACCAGACGCACATTGTGGAGGACGAGATGAGCCGGGCGGCCAGGGACGTGACGCCCGGGAATGCGGACTGCTCGATCTATGAGGTGATGGAGCGGTCCGCCCTGCCGGAGGAAGAGGAGCGGGAGTTCATGCGGTATGTGGAGGCGCTGGGGATGGAATTTATCAGCGCGCCCTTTTCGCGCGCTGCCGCGGACCGTCTGGAGCGGTTTGGCGTGAAGGCGTACAAGATCGGGTCAGGGGAAATGAACCATTACCCCCTGCTCCGGCATATCGCGGAGTTTGGGAAGCCGATGCTGGTGTCCACAGGGATGAATGATCTCCGGAGTATTGCCAAAGCCGTGGATATACTGGAGGCAAAGGGGGTCCCCTATGCGCTGCTGCACACAACGAACCTGTACCCGACCCCGCCGGGTCTGGTGCGTCTGGGCGGGATGCAGGATCTGATGCGGGAGTTTGCGGGCGTCCCGGTCGGGCTTTCGGATCACACGAAAAACAACACGGCCTGCATCGCGGCCATGGCGCTGGGGGCCGGGCTGGTGGAACGCCATTTCACAGACCGCATGAGCCGCCGGGGGCCGG
>NZ_CALPCY010000158.1:0-1128 GCF_943193115.1 Otoolea muris | reverse complement strand
GGAAAAAGAGCATAAAGTAGCAAGCTTGTCATTGGGCTTCTTAAAAGTTGAAAACCAATTATCAAGGACTCCAACTAACTTTTCAAGAGTCTCCCAGAATCTGTTATGTGTTTTCTCACGACGAGTAACCCTCCATACCTGCTCGATCGGATTAAGATCAGGTGAATATGGCGGGAGGGAGATTATGGTTGCAGCTTCTTTAATGTCTGCATACTGCCCGTCTTCATTGATAAGACGTTTTGCTTTTTTGTGCCAGGGAGCATTGTCCATCACGATGTAAAGGTGTTTGCCATCCTCTACAGGATGTGATGCGAGGAATTCACGTATACATGTTATCGTTGTCTCATAATTGAACCAGTCCGGCTTTGTGATGAAGAGTTCGCCTGTTTCTGGAATCACAAAACCGCTATAAGCAACGGATTTATGCCCGGGATATGACTTGACCTTCGGACAACTGCCTTTCGGATACCAGGCGCGGGTAACCGTGGATTCTGCCATGAAGTGAACTTCGTCCTGGTAGCATATGATTGCGTCCGGATCGTTTTCTAGCTCTGAGATGTTTTTTTAAATTCATCACGCAATGGGTTCTCTTCATTGCCTTTGGAAGGAAATGTCTGTGGGCGTATCAAAGAGAATCCCAGTTCATGCAGTAGCCGCTGGCATTGCCTTACACATAGAGAGATATCATATTGCGAAGCAATATAGTCCGATAAGGATGGCCCATCCCAGACAGTATATCCAAAAGCATTTGGGTCAGAAGATACGACGACTTTAATATTTTCTTTTTGGGAATTAGTAAGGGATTGCGGACGCCCAGGCTGTTTGCGTGGACGGAGAGCCTCAAACCCATACTCATCAACAGACCTGACCCAGTTAGAAAGAGTCCGGTCGGTTTCGCCAGAGGCATCGGCAAGCGATTTAGCGTTCACACCGCGGAGCAGGAGATTAACAATAGTTACTTTTCTTATGAATTTGGCATCATCTGAAGACGAAACGATCCGATTGCCTTCTGCTATTAAAGCGTTTTTGTCCGATTTAAACTTTCTAACATTCATGCTATCACCTCAGTATTATTTTACTAAGGGATATCTGAAAAGTAAATAGAAAATATTTATGTCGTTTACTATA
>NZ_CALPCY010000157.1:0-1150 GCF_943193115.1 Otoolea muris | reverse complement strand
CGGCAGTACCACATCTTCGTAGAGCGGTGCCTGCCGTCTTCTAATTTATAGTCCTCTTTCTCGCGCTTGTTGGAGCGTTCCACAGAAGTCCTTCTGTCATATTCCTTTTCCCATGCTTTAGAGTCCCTTGGCGGTATGTTAAATAACCTTGGATTATCATCGGTAAAGATGTGTACGGTCCTTCCATATTTCGCCGGTGAACAGGGGTGTTCACAGAAACAGCCACGTTTCCGGTCTGATCTCGGGCACCGGTATTTTGCGCGGTGCTTGGCAGCTTCATATCCATCTTTATGCATGCGTAAGCCCAACTTACAGACAGGGACACCATCGTCATCGATTGTGAAATCGTCCTTATAGGTAAAATGCCCGGTATGTCCGGGATTGAGGTCGATAAACGGTGTGATATCTTCCCGTCTGCAGTATTCATAAACAGCGTAAGCGTCATGGGCAGAATCCAGAAGGAGCTTTTCAATCTGGAATTCCGGAAGATATGCTTTCATGGTGAAAAAGGAATGGAGAAAGGAAAGCATATCATGCCTGGAGGCACGTTCTAAAAGAGGGAATACCGGGAGATCATTGCAGGAATCGGAAGCCACATACATGTAGAGGTGGTAGCCGAAGAAATAGCATTCCCGGTGGGAGTCCCATCCCCAGTTACAGTCGGGCTGGGAATGATGGCGTTTACAGTTACAGGAAGAACAGCCTTTCTCCTTACAATGGCAAATACGCTTTTTGCGCTGCTGTGCGGCAGTACGGACAGGGGTGCCGTCACCGGCAAGAGCCAGGTGCCGGGGATTGACCAACCCCCTGTGGATGGACTGGTCCAGGAACTGCTGCTGATAAAGCCGGAAAATGAGGGAAAAGGGATTCTCAGGCTTTAAATGCCAGCGTTCCAGCAGGGGAAGAAGCCTGGAAGCCATGCTGGAAGAGTCGCAGGGAGTCTTATCGCCTTTCTTTTTGCCTTTGGGAGTTTTCTTTATCTTAGGGAACCGGTCTTTCGGGGAAAGGTTGTTGGAGTCATCCTGCCAGATGCGGGAAAAGAAATCATAAAAAGTACCGACGCCAGGGGTATCCCCGAAAGAGAAACCGCTGAGGATGGCATAAAGCGGAGTTTCCTTAAGCATGCGGCACCAGACAGTGATGGAAGTAA
>NZ_CALPCY010000156.1:0-1169 GCF_943193115.1 Otoolea muris | reverse complement strand
AATCGCGGAGAATCCTCCGGTCCCTGGCCTGGTCGAGATTCAGATCCTCATGGAACCTGGAAAGCCCGTCGATAAACGCCTGATGCTCCAGCCCCGACGCCAGCATGGTCCCCTTCTGGCTGTCGGAAAACGCCTGGCAGGCTTTTTTGAGCTTGTCGCTGGACTTTATCATCGCTATGGCGCTCTCCGGGGTGATCACCTCATCCCGGCGCCCCGCGAATTCCTCAAAGGCCCGGGCCGCCGCCTGAAACTCCGGCGAAGACGCCTTTAGCTCCGCGTGATCCCGGAAATAATTCCCCAGCGTCTCCAGATCCCACTCCCGCTCCCTCACCGCCTCGGCATTCCGCAGGCTCTGGCCAAGCTGGAATTCCGACAGCTTGTCGATCACGGCCAGCCTCTCCCGCCCCTTCGGTGACTTTGCGTCCTTATGGCTGTCGGAATACGCCTGGCAGGCCCGCATCAGCCGGTCGCCCGCGTCCAGCCTGGCCTGGCGGTTCTCCTTCGTCTCCGGCCCCTCCTTTACACGGTTTAATTCCGCGAGAGCCTGCGCCACCTCCTGAAACTGCGCCGAATTTCCCCTGCTCTTCGCCTCCTGTCCGAAGTAGCTCTCAAACTCCTCCATAACCCAGGTTCTTCCGCGCAGGTTCCCCGCATGCTGCTTTCCAAATAAATCCATCGCTCCTCCTTTCGGATGCTTAAGCCTGTTGATACCTGTTTGCGGCGCGCCGCCGCCCGGAGGCTGAAAATAAGGCTTTCCCCTGTTCTCCGCCCGTCCCGCAGCCGACAGCCGGCTGTCACGGCCCTAACTGCGGCCCTTCCTTTTTCGGCAGGACCCGATCCTTTCCGATGGTCATCTTAGGCTCCCGTCTCAATGCCTGCCGCCTTTCCTTTCCCTCCAGCTCCTTAAAGCTTAAGGCCACTTTGGGCCCTTTCGCCCTTTCGTCTTTGTGCTGATTTATCTTGTTATTCACCTGCACGTTTTTGTGCCTTATACCCCATGGAAACGTGTTGCCTAAAGATTCCTCCATTCTGGCAAAGGCGTCCAAATAGCGCTGGTCTGTATGATTCTCCGCCTTCTCCGGCTTGTGGGCATTTAAATCCCATTTATCCGGCTCAACGATCACCATGTCTTTTTCTATATGGTCTTTGATAAGATTGACTCTCTGCAT
>NZ_CALPCY010000155.1:0-1225 GCF_943193115.1 Otoolea muris | reverse complement strand
CTCCTAGTATAATAATGGTGTAGTCAAAAATGACTACTGGTTAACAGTTACAACGTCCAATCTAATAAATCTATATAGATATAACGGAAGGAGGATTCCCCCCTCCATCAGAAGTTATAGGCTGCATTACTTACCATGTCTGAGGTTTCCTTAATGCACCAGACAAAATATAGAGGTATAATCACTGAGGCAGGATCATTGACGTTTTCTCCTTGGGAACCAGCAGGGCCTCTACTGGCGAAACCTCCCAGAAAGTCTGTCCGTCCATTCGGTGGTGATTTATGTTTTGGCTGGTTGGGAAGCCCCAGGCTATACCTGTATGAGCCGCTAGGTTGTGTATCCGCCTTCTGGAAATGGATGCCTGCCAGAAAGGATAAAAACATGCAATACCAAAAAGTACCTAAGTTGCTTGAAAACATCCCCTATCTCTCAGTCGGGCTGGATGTCGGGGCAGACTTCTCATGGATGTCCATCATGCTCCCTAACGGTACTCTTACCGGGAAACCTTTCAAGATCGTTCATTCCGATCCCCAGTCCCGGGAGCTTGCCGTTGCAAAAATAAAGGAAGCCCAAGAGGCGTATTCTCTTGAAAGCCGCTGCTTCCTTGAGTCCACCGGGATCTACCATATCCCGCTCCTGTGCTTCCTTCGCGATAAGGGGTTTGACTGCTCCGTCATTAATCCTATCATCACTAAGAATAGCACAAACATGAACGTAAGGAAACTGCATAATGATAAATTTGATTCAAAAAAGGCTGCCAAGGTCGGGCTGGATGCTTCCCTAAAAACTTCCATCATCCCAGATGATGCGGTCATTGACCTGCGCAACCTGGTACGGGATTACTATTACTTCAAGGACCTGCAGTCCGCAGTCGTCCTGAAGCTCACCGCGGAATTGAAAGTATCTTTCCCCGCATACCGGAATGTGTTCTGCAAGGCCACCACCCAGACTTCCTTAAAGCTTCTGGACGCATATCCCCTGGCGCAGGATCTTCTTGCCGCGCCAAAGGGAACGGTGGTGGAAATGATCCGTTCCACGGCACGCTTCGGTGAAAAGTATGCCCTGGCAAAATATGATGCCCTGTACGCTGCAGCAGAGGATGCCGCTATTTTCGGGCGTGCCCTTCCTAGTAACGCCCTCCGGATCCGGCTGTATATAAAACTCTACCGGGAATACCAGGAACATCTGGACGGCATTCTCGAAGAACTGCATAAGGCTGTCGATA
>NZ_CALPCY010000154.1:0-1274 GCF_943193115.1 Otoolea muris | reverse complement strand
TAAAACGAAAATCAACGGGTGATATAGTTGTTATTATTTTTAATCCTCTTTCTAATTTATTTTCAACAAATTCAAGGGCAGAAGGATCTGATTGGAGCGGATGGAAGGAAAGATGAGCTATATAAAATGGCGAAAAATTTGAAAAAAAACTAATTTATATAACTTATTCTGAATCAAATAAGAACGTTTTTGATGATGTAAGTATCGATTTTCCAGATGGAACAGAATATGTAAGAAATGTGGGTTTTGATATAGGCCATTCTATTTTGGGAGGTGCTGGAGGATTGCTACACGGAACTAAGACAACGAATAAATATGAATTTCAAGAGTTTAAAAGCAGTACAACTAATAAATATAGATATAAATATAATGGCATATGGTCAGAATGGCTTGGCGTTTAAATGGCGAGACGATGAAAGGCGCGGCTAAAAGTCCTTCGGATCTGAATCAAGCAACCGCTTTAGGTGGATATTATTTTTCCAATACCGGATTTTCTAATCTTCCGGTAAGCAGAGCTGGTTTTCTTTTGGTCTTCGGACAAAGTAACTCTAGGTTTGCTCAACTTTACATTACTGATGCAGGAACAATATATGTAAGAGGGCATTTTGGAAGCGGTTTTACAGAATGGGCATCTATATAAAATGGCGACCTGAGCCAAAGCATTCTTGTTAATTTATCTTCTTCTGGTAGCACTGCGTCCATGCTTGATAAGGTAAAATATCTATGGGATAAATTACCAGCAGGAGTCCCAATTATGGGAAATTTTAGCGGTGCAGGAACCTTTTCATTCTTTGGATACATATATCCAAATCGCAATTATGGAGGTATTATTGTTTTTGGATTTACTGGGCAACTGAATTTGATATATGTTAATAATGGCGTCTTTTATGATAAAAATTTTATGTCAGAACAATCTTCATAAAATGGCGAGGCAAAAATAAAAATAGTACCCAATCCTCCAAATTGGAATGAGGTAAATGCAAAAAACTATGGGAAAGGTATTATTTATTCTGGGGTATGGATTTCTAATGAAGTACCTGAAGCGCCTATTGGCTTTCCGGCAGGCGCAGATCGTTATGGATTATTAATTACTGTTGATGCAGAAATTTATAATACGAATTTTGTGTCTAAACAAATTTATATACCAGATCATTCAGATACTAATGGGATATATATGCGAACTATAACCAGGCAGAAATGGGCAAAGTTTATTGGAACATCTGTCAACGCTGTGGTGGATGCCCAGTAAAACGATAATAGCAATTTAACCGAGT
>NZ_CALPCY010000153.1:0-1333 GCF_943193115.1 Otoolea muris | reverse complement strand
TGCCATCATGATCATGTTTCCGATTACCGTGCGCAGCCTCCTGCGTCTGACTTTATGTTTTGTCCCGGTTCCCTTCCTGCCCATGCTTTCCTGTCCGATCATTCGCAGGATGTTATAGGCCAGGATTGTCAGTTCCAGTACCAGTTCGTTGGTCTCAAATTTGCCGGATGGCAGCCGCTCCACATCCATATCAGTCTTGATCTCGCTGTGGAACTGTTCACATTCGCCGTGGGCATGATAGAGGCCGATGACTTCGCGGTCCGTCAGCCCAAGGTTTGTCCACCAGGTATTGACCTCTGTGTCGCCTTCCAAAAGGAATTGCCCATATTTATCAATGGTACGGTTTATGATCTCATAACCGGTACGCAGGGTGATATTTTTTTCCTCGCCATCCTCTGGTTTATACGAAACCGGTTTCCAGTCGCTTCCAATATAAACGGTCTTTCCATCCCGGGGAGTTTCCACATCCTTACTGTGTTCCTGAGCCATCTTCAGCCAGTCCTCTTTGCTTTCCTTGCGGAGGTTGCGCTTTATGATGAAATGACAGCCCGCTTCCACCAGGATACCGATATTCTCTGCGGCATCGTTTCCTGAATCCAGGCGGACCAGAAGCGGCTCATCCGTAATCTCTCTGCACATACGGATGGTTTCCCGTAAAAATTCAGGGGTATGCTTCTGGCAGTGCTGTTTTCCCTCCCGCAGTTCACAGTTGGCCAGATAACCTTCCGTACCAATATATGCCATGATCGGTGCGTAGCCGTCATATCCTTTATAAGTTCTGGAGACACCCTGCTTTTTCGTCTTGGAATTATCAAAAGGCGTAACATCAATATCCACTGGCACATAACCATTTGGAAGTTTTCCCGGTACAATGCCATTTTCCCTTAGCATCCGGATGTTTTCTGCAAGGATATAAGAACGCATGGAGGAGCCAATGTCATCCATCCGCTGGCGCAGGGTTTCCTCAGAAGGGATGCTTCTGACAATTCCAAGTGCGTATTTGTAAAAATCCGGGTCGTCATCAAACTCATGGACGGACTCATAAGCAGTTTTTCCCATCGTGAGGAGCCCGATATAAGTGAGCAGGACATCGCCGTTCTTGATTTGGTGCTGTGAACGGTTTGGGGTTACATCCATACGGTTGCAGCGCTTTACAAAGTCGCATTTGCCGAGAACAGCACCGACAACTGCAAGGCCGCTGGCTGGGATGATACGCTCATTGGTAAACTCAATTTTTATCTTTTTCATGATGACTGCCTCCATAGTATTCTTATGGAGTATTGTATCAGAAAACATCACCAAATGGGTGATATTATTTCATCTTAAAAAAATA
>NZ_CALPCY010000152.1:0-1341 GCF_943193115.1 Otoolea muris | reverse complement strand
CGCCGATTTGCCGCCCCTGATTACCCGGTCAATTTTCCCGGCCCCGTAGTTCTGCGCGGTAAAGTTCGTCATGGCCTGCCCCAAATTCAGGGCGGGCATTTCCGCAAAGGAATCCACCTTGGAGGCCGCAGCATACGCAGCCATACAATCGGTTCCAAAGCCATTGATTAGAAACTGTATGGACATAAAACCAACGCTTACAAATACCTGTTGCAGCATGGCGGGCGTTCCGATCACCAGACTTTTCTTCAACTCGTGGCGGTCAAGCTGTAAATCCCAAAGTCGGATAAACAGGTCGGGGTAACGCCGCCGCATGTAAAGCATACAGGTAATGAATGAAAAAGCCTGCGCGGTCACGGTCGCAACCGCAGCCCCGGCCACACCCCATTTCAGGGCGGTAATGAAGAAAATATCCAGCACGATATTGATAAGCGTTGCCGCAATCAGAATATAAGTCGGTGTCTTGGAATCCCCGACGCCTCTAAGGATATTCGTCAGGGAATTGTATGCGAATGTGGGGATCACACCGATAAATATAATCTTCAAGTAAGTATCTGCTATCGTCAGCAGATTTTCAGGCACCCGGAACAGCACTAAAATCTGATAGGAAAAGCAGGCACCGGCTGCCGCTATGACAAGGGAAAGAACCGCTGAAAACAGAAAGCCGGTATCAACCACCTTTTTCACCTGCCGCATATCTCTGGCTCCAAAGTAACGGGAGGTCAGGACGCTTGCGCCCAGAGAAATCCCCGTGGACAGCGCAATCAGCAGGAAATTGATCTGATAGCTGAATCCCACCGCCGCAAGGCTTTCTTTCCCCAAAAAGTTTCCGACAATCACGCTGTCGGCCACGTTATAAAGCTGCTGAAATAAGTTTCCTACCAGAATCGGCAGGGAAAAGTAAAAGATCGTTTTCAGCTCGCTTCCCTGTGTTAAATCTTTCATTGACATTCTCCTGTGTTTCCGTGCAAGTCACCATGTTGTTGTAATATCTCTTTTAGCTTTATCAGCAGACAGTCCATTTCCTGATCCGTTCCCACCGCAATACGGAGGTAATCGGAAATGCGCTCCGGCTTGGAAAAATGGCGCACATAAATCCCAGCGGCCCGCAGGCTTTCGTAAATCACACCGGCCTTTACAGACGGGTGCGTAACGAACAGAAAATTGCTTTTGGAATCCTGAAAGGAAAAGCCTAACTGCTTCAATTCCCGCTTTATACGCTCTCTGGTTGCGATAATCAGGGCGTTTGTTCGCTCAAAGTATTCCCTGTCCCGGACTGCCGCCGCGCCCAGTGTTTGCGTCAGGCGGTTCATGGTATAAGAGTTAAAGGAGTTCCTGACA
>NZ_CALPCY010000151.1:0-1374 GCF_943193115.1 Otoolea muris | reverse complement strand
GAACTTTTGTGCATTATGTAGAAATTTAAAAATTTATTTTCCAGCGCCGCAAGCCGCCAGGGAATGTTATCCACGACACTGTTTTTTTCCGGGATGCTGTCCACGCATAACGCAGCGCCAGGCCGCAAAACTGTGGATAACCTGCATGAAAAATGCTGTTTTTAAGCCTTTTTCCTGTATCTGGCGGCAGTTTCCAGTCCGTCATTGTGCCTATCGCGCAGGTATGGTCGGTTTGATTTCATCCCCGCGTTTCCTTATAATGTAAGTAAATGGAAACACGGAGGGTACACATGCCAGTTAATATGGAAGACTATATCCGGCTGCTGGAAACAATGGTGGAACAGCAGAAAATACATATACAGTCCCAGGACGCACGAATCCTGGAGCAGGAGCAGGCCATAGCACAACTGCGCGCCCTTGTGGATGAACTGCGCCTTTTAAAGTCCGGCCTGGAGGAAACGCTTGAAGAATTTAAGCGCCAGCTGTTCGGCACAAAAAGCGAGAAGACAAAAACTTCGCCAGCCAGTTGCGGGGATGAACCGGAAAACCCGCCTGCAAAAACAACGGTGAAAGAACACACCCGGACGAAAAAGAAGAAAGCCGCGAGGGATGAGCGTTATGCGGACATCCCTGTCCGCGATGTCATAATCCCTGTCCCGGATAAGGACCGGCTCTGCCCGTACTGCAATGCGCAAATGATCCTGCTTGGGTATAAACAAGTCCGCACAGAACTGCGCATAACCCCGGCAAAAGTGGAGCGTGTCCGCTATATGCAGGAAGAACTGATCTGCCCGGAATGCCGTAAAGACGGCGACGGCACAATCGTGCAGGCGCAGACGCCTGTACCTCTTATGGCACACAGCCCGGCGTCACCGTCTGTTGTTGCGTACGTCATGTTTGATAAAAGTTTCGTAAGCGTCCCATACTACCGCCAGGAGGCCTGCATGGCCCAGCTTGGATTGGAACTGCCGCGTGAAACCATGGCGAACTGGTACATAAAATGTGCCATGGAATATTTCCAGCCGGTATATGACCATATGCACCGGCTTCTCCTGCAGAGGGATATTATCCATGCGGATGAAACAACCTGTCAGGTGCTGCGCGAAAAGGGGAAAGCCGCAAAAGCCACATCCTACATGTGGATGTATTTGAGCGGGAGCGACGGCCTGGCGCCAATCGTGCTCTATGAATACCAGGCGGGGCGCAGCGGCGTTTTCCCAAAGGCTTTCCTGGAAGGTTTCTCCGGCATCGTGCAGTGCGATGGGTACAGCGGCTATAACCAGGTAGAGGATGTGGTCCTTGCCATATGCCCTGCGCACTGCCGCAGAAAATTTTACGAAGCCCTCCCGGCAAAACGGCAGAAAAAACTGAAGC
>NZ_CALPCY010000150.1:0-1419 GCF_943193115.1 Otoolea muris | reverse complement strand
ATGTACCTTGAAAACCGCATATTGAAATAAATCTGATAGAAATATCAAGACATCCAAGGTGTTACAGCGACGAAAGAAGCTGTAGCCAAACCGATATCAGACGAAAGTCTGAAAACCAAAACCAGGGGATGTAACGCTATACATCCTCAGACCCTTTTTGTATACCCGTATGGAAAGGGGACTGGTTAAGCTGATAAGAGCACAGGGCGGATGCCTTGGCACTAAGAGCCGATGAAAGACGTGATAAGCTGCGAAAAGCTTCGGGGAGAGGCAAATACTCATTGATCCGGAGATATCTGAATGGGGAAACCCGCCTGGGAAACCCTCAGGCATCCATACGCCAATTCATAACGTATGGAAGGGAACCCGCTGAACTGAAACATCTAAGTAGGCGGAGGAAGAGAAAGAAACATCGATTCCGTAAGTAGCGGCGAGCGAACGCGGAAGAGCCCAAACCGGGATGCGTGCATCCCGGGGTTAAGGACTGCATAAGCGAGCTGGTTCGTTAATGGAACGGCCCTGGGAAGGCCGGCCGGAGAGGGTGAAAGCCCCGTACATGAAAACGACAGGCAGCGGCAGGATCCAGAGTACCACGAGACACGTGGAACCTTGTGGGAATTCGGGGGGACCACCCCCCAAGGCTAAATACTCCTTAGTGACCGATAGCGCATAGTACTGTGAAGGAAAGGTGAAAAGAACCCCGGGAGGGGAGTGAAAAAGAACCTGAAACCCTGTGTTTACAAGCTGTGGGAGCGCGTTAAGGCGCAACCGCGTACTTTTTGTAGAACGGTCCGGCGAGCTGCGGATGCTGGCAAGGTTAAGGGCTTATTAGGCCCGGAGCCGAAGCGAAAGCAAGCCTTAAGAGGGCGTATAGTCAGCATGTGCAGACCCGAAACCGGGTGACCTATCCATGTCCAGGTTGAAGTTCCCGTAAAAGGGAATGGAGGACCGAACGCACATCCGTTGAAAAGGGTGGCGATGAGGTGTGGATAGCGGAGAAATTCCAATCGAACCCGGAGATAGCTGGTTCTCCTCGAAATAGCTTTAGGGCTAGCCCCGCGTTAGTTTCACGGAGGTAGAGCACTGAATTTCCTAGGGGGCGTCAAAGCCTACCGAAGAATATCAAACTCCGAATGCCGTGGAAATGATGCGCGGGAGTCAGACCGCACGAGATAAGTTGGGCGGTCAAAAGGGAAAGAGCCCAGACCCGCGGCTAAGGCCCCCAAGTGTGTGTTAAGTGGAAAAGGATGTGGGATTTCAAAGACAGCTAGGATGTTGGCTCAGAAGCAGCCACACATTCAAAGAGTGCGTAATAGCTCACTAGCCGAGAGGTCCTGCGCCGAAAATGTCCGGGGCTGAAACACACCGCCGAAGCCTGGGAATGCAGAAATGCATTGGTAGAGGAGCATTCTTAAAGGA
>NZ_CALPCY010000149.1:0-1446 GCF_943193115.1 Otoolea muris | reverse complement strand
GTTCGACATCGTTGCCCTGCTTAAGGAAAGGCCCAGGGCCTCCCATTCCTTTTCCTGGCGGTATAATGGAATGCCCAGCTCAAACTTCTGATGGATGAGCCATGCGATCGTGGAAGCAGACGCCAGGGAATGCATGACCGGGGAATACGGCGCCGGGGACTTCTCCATATAAGGTGTTCCGTTTTTGCGGCATGCCCTGCATTCATAGGTTTCCCGGTAATGGTCGATCACCTTGAGGCTGGCAGGGATGAACTGTACCTCGGTACGGACAAACTCCTCACCGACTTTTACCATGGCGCCTCCGCACCTTTCACAGATCTGTTCTCTCTCATCAATCGTGTGGAGCACTTTGCTGCGGGGAATGTCTTTTATCAGTTTTTCCCGCTGGCCGGTATATTTTCTTTTTCGCAGATGCTTTTCGGCCGCCACCGGATCCGGCTCCTGCGCCTTCGGATCGGCGCAGGTTTCAATCTCATTAAAAAGAGACATCTGTCCCTCTATTTCAAGGGCAGACGTCTTCTCTGATTTTGTCCCATAAAGTTTACGGGTAAGGAAATCAACCTGCCCCTTCAGGAGCCGGACCTGCTGTTCCAGTTCTTTGATCTGCTTTTTGTACTCCTGTTCTATATCTGGCATGGGCTGAAAACCTTCCTGTTCTGATGAAACCATTGTACCATAAAACAGCAGGATTTTCCAGTATTTATAAGGAATTTTCGGGTTTCCCGGGCTTTGGGGGATCCCATTTGCGAACCGCTCTGGGCTGCTCCGGGTTCAGTCCCTCCAGCAGCCAGCGGAGTTGCTGATGGGAGATTAATCTGGCTTCTTCGCCTGTGCGCGGCCACTGGAGGCGGCCGTTTTCGTAGCGCTTATAGAAAAGACAGAAACCGTCCCCTTCATAGTGGACTGCCTTGATCCGGTCCGCCCGTTTCCCGCAGAAGATGAACAGGGAATTGCTGTAAGGATCAAGCCGGAAGCTGTACTGGATGATATCGATCAGACCATCCAGCTGTTTCCTCATATCTGTGTACCCGGTGCGTATATAGATCTTTTCTACCCGGGAGAGGTCGCCTAACATGACCGCACTGCTTTCAGGATAGTTTCCAGCAGGCCGCAGGGAGTATCCTCAAAGAGTTCAACCGTCACAGTACCGATATGGAGCACTGCCGCAGGAGCGGCAGTGAAATCCTGTCTGCCGCGAAGGGATACTTCCGTAAATTCCGCAGCAGCATCCGGCAGCAGCACAGTCTGCTCCATTACCGGCCTGGATCCATTCCTTTTTCGGGGCAGTTCCTCAAGCGCCAGCTTCCGGATCTTTGCGAGCCAGTAATAATAGCTTTTTAAAGAGATATCATGGTGTTCGCACCATACCTGATTCGTCAGGCCGGAGGCTCTGCATTGCCGGATCACATCCAGCCAGTATTGAAGTTTTACCTGTTTATCCGGAGT
>NZ_CALPCY010000148.1:0-1452 GCF_943193115.1 Otoolea muris | reverse complement strand
AGGAGCCTCCCGCCGAAATCAAAATCGTCATCCATGCCCACTTCCGTCCCGTCCAGGGATGCGCACACATCGCACACGGCGTCGTCCCCGGAAGTACACCACCGTTTCTTAAGCTCCCCCAGGTATCCTGCCGCCTGCGCCTGCCTTATCCCTTCATCCGCGCCCCGGTTGTATGCAAAAGCAGTCTCTGTCCGGGCAATTACCATGGCCCGCTGCCGGTGCTTCCTCTCCGCATACTTCTGCGCGGCGTCCAGCGCCTTTTTCCGGATGCTCTCCGGTTTCATGCGCGGGTGATCCTGTTTCAGTTTCGCCGCTACGCTGTCGTAAAGCCGGGCCGTTGCCTTTGCGTCCTTTACGGTCAGGCCGACGCAGGGGCGGATCAGGCGGGACAGCTCATCCACTGTATGGCTGTCCCTCATCTTCTTCGCCACAAGGGCGGCAACCGCGTCTTTCTGCTGCTGCGTGACATGCGTGACAAACTCTGCGCCGCGTTTGCTGATCCAGTCCATCATTCCCGGCGTCTGCAGGTTAAACTCAAAACCGAGGCCGTCCAGGACCGGCTGCCCCGACGGGCCTGCTGCCGCTGCGCCTGACCATACCTTATACAGCATACCGGATACCAGCACCGAATAATCCTGCATCCACAGGCGGATCGTTTCCCGGTCTATTTCCCCGTCCTTTACCGCCTGCCGGAGCTCCTGGTAAGTAATTGCGTCCTGCTGGTCCTTCCAGAACCCGCAGAGGATTTCAACAGGCTCATCGCAGTTATGTTCCAGGTATTCCTCAAGCCGGCGCAGCACTTCCCGGCTGCCCTCCGGCTTTGCCTTTTTCACCCTGGACGGGGCTATGATCCGGAATGCCATACGCCGCTCCCCCTTCCCAGACGCCTTTTAGCCGCCTCTACCGTTTCCTCCGGTATTTCATCGTCCCCGGCGTCCGGAGGGGCATCCCCGGCCGTTTCGGGCTCCGGAGGCTGGCTCTGCTCCTGCTGCCGCTTCCGTTCCGGGCCCATTGTGTCATAGGTCCTTCCCGGCAGATGGCCCGCCTGGCGGATGTAATCCTCCAACCCGTCATCCGGTACAAGGACGCCAATGCCGACCATATCTTTTATAAATGCCGAAACCTTTGTGATATCCGCGTCTTCAATATCCCCGTGTGTCATTTTTGGGTACTCTGTGATACCAGCAAAATGCTGCCTGTTTATATCTATCAGGGCCGGGATCCCCTGGCTGTTGAATGTCTCACAGATGATGTCAAGAAAAGCGCCTATAGCGACTGCGAACAGTTGCGTCTTATCGGAGCTTAACGCCCAGCTCCCTGTTTTGTCATGCCCCAGGAATATAAAATCCGCCAGGACCGTCATTGCGATCCTGGTATCATAGCGGTTAATCACCGCATTGGTGTCAAACTGTCGCGCCCCGCCGGAGGTTAAAAGCTCCAGCTTATAGTTGT
>NZ_CALPCY010000147.1:0-1512 GCF_943193115.1 Otoolea muris | reverse complement strand
TCCTCATCTTTTTGTGCTTAAACACCAAGGATACGGGCAGTTTCAAAAAGATGGGGATAAAAATGTCTTAAGGATAAGCCGCATTATCTTAATTTAAGGATAAACAGGCTATACAGATATGCGCAAATCGATCGATGGGCTCTGTGCCATCATCGAAGACCAGCTTAAGATGGATCCGGCATCCAGTGCGCTCTTCCTGTTCTGTGGAAGAAGACGGGACAGGATCAAAGCCCTGTTCCGTGAACCGGATGGCTTTGTTCTGATCTATAAACGGCTGTCTGTCCGGGGCGGCTATCAATGGCCAAGGAAGCAGTCGGAAGTCCGGAATCTTTCCTGGAGGGAGTTCGACTGGCTGATGTCAGGAATTGATATCGACCAGCCAAAAGCACTTAAAACAGAGTAAAAAAGTATCTGGATCCCGGCAAAAATCCTGCACAGAAAAATGTCTGATTTCCTTATAAATTCAGCGTTTTTCAGCCCTTGTTTTCCTTTAGGAATGGAGGTATTTCTGGTATAATAAAGATATCAAATCCAAGGAGAGAACGATGGCTTCCAGTGCAAAAGACATCCAGCTGCGAGAGCTGAAGGACACTATAACACAGCTGAAGACAATGATTTCTGAGCAGACGGAACTGATCAGATCTCTCCGTCTTGTTATTGACGAAAAAACCAGCCACGAAAAAGCCCTTCAGGAACAGGTGGACTATCTTACCAAAAAGCTTTTTGGTTCCTCCAGCGAAAGAAGGAGCGATGACATTCCGGGACAGCAGCGCCTTTTTGATGAAGCGGAGGTGGAACAGGATCCTTCCCTGCTGGAAGAAGAGACCATGGTCCGAGAGCATACCCGCAAGAAGAAAGCAACCCATGAGGATCTTTTTAAAGGCTTGAAGGTTGAAAAAGTAGTCATCCCTCTTCCGGAAGAAGATCAGGTCTGCCCGGTCTGCGGTACGCAGATGGTTCTGATCGGCGAAGAGTATGTCCGCCGTGAGCTGGAATTCATTCCGGCCACATGCAAAGTGATCGAATACTACAGCCAGAGTTATGGATGTCCGTGCTGTAAGGAAGGATTGGGAGACACGGAAAAACCTGTGATCGTAAAGTCTCAGGTTCAGAAGGCTCTGGTAGGAAAAGGCCCGGCGACCGCATCTGCCGTTGCATGGACAATGTATCAAAAGTATGCCAATGGGCTCCCTCTTTATCGCCAGGAGAAAGACTGGAAACAGTATGGCGCCCAGATCAGCAGGACGACACTTGCCAGATGGATTATCTATTGCTCCAGGAATTACTTTCAGCCAATGTATGACTATTTCCACCGGGAACTGCTGAAGCGCAGCTTCGCAATGGCAGATGAGACCAGAGTCCAGGTATTGAAGGAAGAAGATCGCCGGGCACAGACGCAATCCTTCATGTGGCTGTTCCGCAGCGGCGAAGACGGTGAGTAATCCGGGGTGAAATACATCACCTGTCCGGACTTTGGAAATCATTGTTCCGTTTTTGTGGAAATCACGATTC
>NZ_CALPCY010000146.1:0-1520 GCF_943193115.1 Otoolea muris | reverse complement strand
GGTATTAAATCATTCATGAAGGTTCTCCTTATCATTTGTAATAGAAAATAATAATGGATAACTCTTTATTATCCGTCGAATATATAACCGTTTACAGCATTGCCACAGAAGGCAGAACGCGCCTTTAGTTTCAGCCCCCCATTTCCACTCCTCCCCGCAACCTCCCCCTTGCCTTACCCCACAAGCGCCAGACAACCTCCTCCCAAAATAAAAAAGCACCAATCCAGACGCTTCCCCGCCATTCAGATTGATGCTCTTCCCCTTATCTCAGGGCCAAAACTTATATATGAAAATCCTTCCGCGGATGCTTGGCAGTCAATATATCCCTCTGCTTCGACATCGCGACATGCGTATAGATCTCCGTGATATTGATCGAACTGTGCCCCAGCATTTCCTGTATATACCGGATATCCACATCCGCTTCCAAAAGGCAGGTAGCAAAAGTATGGCGGAACATATGCGGCGTGATATGTAAATCAATGGAAGCCAGGGCCGTATATTTATTGATCATCCTGCGCACAGACTGATCCGACAGGGCTTTGCCGTTCTGATTTACAAAAAAATGCCCGCAGCACTGCATTTCCGCCGTAAAATCACATTTATACTGTTCTAATGTACGCACCACATCACTGTTTCCGATCTGCACCCTGCGTTCCTTGGAGCCTTTTCCATAAATCAGTATCGTCCGGTCATAGAGATTGACGTCATTTATTTTCAGGGAGCACAGCTCGGAAATCCGTATCCCGGTCGCGAAGAGCAGTTCGATGACCGCGGCGTCCCGCAGGGCGTTCCGCTTCTGGTACTTTGTTTTGCCGTCCGACGCCTGCTTATAGATCGCGGACAAAAACATTTCAACCGTGTGGAGCGGGATCGTTTTGGGCAGGAGGACAGGCTCGCGGAATTTTACCTGTATCTTGTTAAACGGATTCCGCTCAATCAGCTCCCGGTATTCAAAATAGTGGAAGAGCGCTTTCAGAGAGGCAATCTTGCGTTTTACGGTTTTGGGCTTATAGCTCTGGTGAAGGTTTGCAATAAAATGTTCCAATACATCCGGGGTGGTTTTTAAAATATCAGCGGAATCAATATGCCTGCTAAACTGCGCCAGATCGATTCGGTATGCGCGCAGCGTTTTGGCATCCAGCCGTTTCTGGCTCTGGCAGTACCCCAGATAGTGGTTGATATGCGTCTGTGGATTCGTCATAATAAAATTCTCCTTCTTATGTATTTATAGGGAACGATTCACCCTCTGCCGCTTTGGGGCAAAGGGGCGAAAAATCGCCTTTGGCATATCGTACATGGATTTTGGCAGAATTGCACTTGTTAAATATTTATCAGTAATGGGAGGCAGCTTCAGCAATTGTTTGTAAAAATTCAGAGCTATATTTACCTGATTTTTCTGCCGTTGATCGCAGGCTGCTTATTGCTCGCCAAACCGGCAATCCGTTTGATATTATGGGGAGTGAAGTAAAATGGGGAGTCCTTAAAAAAATCCCATATTTTCGTATGTTTCTGATAAAATC
>NZ_CALPCY010000145.1:0-1538 GCF_943193115.1 Otoolea muris | reverse complement strand
CGGCAGTACCACATCTTCGTAGAGCGGTGCCTGCCGTCTTCTAATTTATAGTCCTCTTTCTCGCGCTTGTTGGAGCGCTCCACGGAAGTTCTTCTATCATATTCCGTTTCCCATGCTTTAGAGTCCCTTGGCGGTATGTTAAATAACCTTGGATTGTCATCAGTAAAGATGTGTACGGTTCTGCCATATTTCGCCGGTGAACAAGGGTGTTCACAGAAGCAGCCACGTTTCCGGTTTGATTTTGGGCAGCGGTATTTTGCCCGGTGTTTGGCAGCTTCATATCCATCTTTATGCATACGTAAGCCCAACTTACAGGCAGGGACACCATCGTCATCGATTGTAAAATCGTCCTTATAGGTAAAATGCCCGGTATGTCCGGGATTGAGGTCGATAAACGGTGTGATATGTTCCCGTCTGCAGTATTCATAAACAGCGTAAGCGTCGTGTGCAGAATCCAGAAGGAGCTTTTCAATCTGGAATTCCGGAAGATACGCTTTCATGGTGAAAAAGGAATGCAGGAAGGAAAGCATGTCATGCCGGGAGGCCCGTTCTAAAAGCGGAAACACAGGGAGATCGCTGAAGGAATCGGAAGCCACATACATGTAGAGGTGGTAGCCGAAGAAATAACATTCCCGGTGGGAGTCCCATCCCCAGTTACAGTCGGGCTGGGAATAATGGCGTTTACAGTCACAAGAAGAACGGCCTTTCTCCTTACAATGGCAAATGCGCTTTTTCCGCTGCTGTGCGGCAGTACGGACAGGGGTGCCGTCACCGGCAAGAGCCAGGTGCCGGGGATTAATCAGCCCCCTGTGGATGGATAGGTCCAGGAACTGCTGCTGATAAAGCCGGAAAATAAGGAAGAAGGGATTTTGCGGTTTTAACTGCCAGTGTTCCAGCAGGGGAAGAAGCTTGGAAGCTATGCTGGAAGAGTCGCAGGGAGTCTTATCACCTTTCTTTTTGCCTTTGGGAGTTTTCTTTATCTTAGGGAACCGGTCTTTCGGGGAAAGGTTGTTGGAGTCATGCTGCCAGATGCGGGAAAAGAAATCATAAAAAGTACCGACACCAGGGGTATTCCCGAAAGAGAAACCGCTGAGGATGGCATAAAGCGGAGTTTCCTTAAGCATGCGGCACCAGACAGTGATGGAAGTAACTTTCAGTTTCAAAGCAAGCAGATAGGAGCGCAGCATGCAGGAAGGGAGCCTTGGTTCCGGGCCAAAAACAGAGTAACATTCCTGCATGATAGAATCCGTCTTGGAAAGATCGAGATACCAGAACTGCACGATATAATCCCAAGTGCTTTTGGGAAGCACAAAGGGATCCGGGTAAAATTTAAGGAACTGGGATACGAAAGTATCCTGAAAGGCGGCATGACCGCCAGGATTATAAGGTAACATCAAAAATCGCCTCCAATCAAAAAAATGTACTTTTTGATCAAGGGCGCGAAGCGCCGCATTTTTTGATTGGTTTGTCAAGTGTTTTTGAGAAAAAAGTGGGTGATTTTTGAAAAATAGGTTCTGAAAGCCCCATGAAATAAGGGC
>NZ_CALPCY010000144.1:0-1598 GCF_943193115.1 Otoolea muris | reverse complement strand
GCAGCAGATCGTCCCGGTAACCCCCTGCCTCCTGCATCAGGAAATACAGGACGATACCGATACACGGCCGGGGCTTTCTGTTTTTGCAAACGGTTTTTCCATCCACGTAACGGAATCCACACCCATGCCGCTGCTTGCGGCAGTCCTGGAGGTGGTGCGGGATGCTTAATGACGCCACCTGCTTTAAAGCTGTCTACATTGTCTGCGGCTATACTGATCTGCGCGCCGGCATGGACCGGCTGGCGGCACTCGTGGAAACACAGACCGGGAACCGGCCATATACAAAGGATACCCTCTATCTTTTTTGCGGGAGACGCACAGACCGCGTAAAGGGGATTGTATGGGAAGGGGACGGATGGCTCCTGTTATACAAGCGGCTCTCAGAAAGCCGGTTCCAGTGGCCGCGCACCCCGGAGGAAGTGCGTGAATTAACGCCGCAGCAGTTTCGGTGGCTGATGGAAGGGCTGACGATTACCCCGAAGAAATCGGTCAGGCCGGTGGAACCGCCGGAATACATGGGATGACTTTGTGCAAAACGGAGAAATTTCCAGACGGTTCTCCGGCCGGAAAAAATGTCCCGCCCCATCCCTGCGGAACCGCGCGGCACACCATAAAAGGGTCCGGAATGGGAGCAGACATGCTTTCCCTTCCCGAAAAGGGTTCTGGAAACAGTATCATACAAAGGCCGCATCCGCTGTTTTAACCATAGGCATTATGACGGGCATCCGGCAGGGGCGGGGTCGCAAAAATCTCATATCCATGGTATAATAAGGCTATCAGGATACCGGGGGAAAACAGCATGGCCTTAAAATATACGGAAGAACAACTGAACAGCCTTGACAGGGAAACACTTACCAGGCTGTTCCTGTCGCAGCAGGAGCAGCTTGAAAATATCGACCATACGCTCCAGCTGGTACTGGAACAGATGGCGGACCTAAAACGCCACCGGTTTGGCCGTTCAACAGAGAAACATGAAACCGAAGACCAGATCTCCTTTATGGAAGTGGATGGGAAGATCGTATTCTTTAACGAGTCCGAAGCTGTTGCCGGAGAGGAAAACGCACAGGAGGAGCCGGAAAGCGTTTCCCGCACAAAACCGAAGAAAAAGCAGGGGAAACGTGAAGAAGACCTGGAGGGGCTGCCGGTAGTTGTGGTGGAACATTCCATGGCAGATCAGGAACTGGAAGACAGGTTTGGGAAGGGCGGTTGGAAACAGCTTCCGGATGAAGTATACCGCAGGTACAGCTTCACCCCGGCGAAAATCGAGGTGGAGGAACACCATGTAAAAGTATATGCAGGGAAGGAAACGGAAGAGGTCATCAAAGCACCGCACCCGGAAACTTTATTAAGGGGGAGCCTTGTTTCCCCCTCGCTGGAGGCGGCGGTAATGAACGCCAAATATGTCAATGCCGTCCCGCTTTACCGTCAGGAACAGGAGTTTGAACGTTACGGCCTGCATATATCCAGGCAGAACATGGCGAACTGGACGATCCAGTGCGCAGACAGATATCTTGCGGTACTCTATGATTACCTCCACAAAAAGCTGTACGGCTACCATGTTCTGCAGGCAGATGAGACGCCCGTGCTGGTGAATAAGG
>NZ_CALPCY010000143.1:0-1644 GCF_943193115.1 Otoolea muris | reverse complement strand
CAATCTGCCATGTATGTTACATATGATAGTCTTTTTACCTTTGTAATTATGCTTTGCGCAGTTATCACGCTAGTTTTGATACATAAAAAATAGCGCCCTCACCGTCGCAAAGTAGAGGCGCTATTTTTTAGCTGTAACTTGAAAACCGAGGTGGCCAGCTTTACTCTGGCTTACCGGCTTCCTGTTAAGCATATTATATTCCAGATTGAATGATTTGTCAATTTAAAAAACCGCCCGATGTTACCAGCATCGAACGGCTTTAGATATACCGAAGATGGCACATCACATACAAAATTATTGTACCATCTTCGGAGCAGCCATGCAAGCGGAAAATCCGCTGGCTGTTATTTTTATACCCAAAAAGGAGGTACTGATTATGGCAAAGAAGAAAAAGAACGCCCTCCCATCCGGGAGCATCCGCATCCAGGTATATGATTATACCGACGCGGAAGGGAAGAAACACTACAAAAGCTTTACGGCCCCCACCAAAAAGCAGGCTCAGGCAATGGCCGCAGACTGGAAGGCAAATAAAAGCAAAGCCCCGGCCCCTGTGGAGGATATTACCGTATACGAGGCTGTAGGGCGCTACATGGATGTAAAGCGGGCTGTATTATCCCCGGCCACCCTGCGGGGATATGACTGCTCCAGAAGGAATTATTTTACCGGAACCCTGGGACAGACTAAACTGTCCGGCATAACCAATCTTATCGTACAGGCGTGGGTGAGCGATCTGGCTGCAGAACTAAGTCCCAAAACCGTCCGGAATGCCTATGGCCTCCTGTCGGCCACCCTGGATGTGTTTGCCCCGGAGCTTCATCTCAAAATCACGCTGCCGGCAAAGAAGCGCCCAGATCTCTACTGCCCGTCTGACGAAGACGTGAAGAAGCTCCTGGAACATATCAAAGGGACGGAACTGGAGATCGCCGTCCTGCTTGCGGCATTCGGCCCGATGCGGCGCGGGGAGATATGCGCCCTGACGGACAAGGACATAAAAGGACGGATCATAACCGTCAACAAAAGCATGGTTCAGGGGCCGGACGGGCAATGGTATGTAAAGCAGCCAAAAACCTATGGAAGCTACCGGGAAATCGAATTCCCTGATTTTGTTGTCCGGAAGCTTTCCGGCCGCGAAGGCAGAATCATTAAAGCCACCCCATCACGGATTACCGGAAGATTTATAAAAGCAATTACCAGCCTTGACATCCCCCGGTTCCGCTTCCATGATCTCCGGCACTATTCAGCGTCCATCATGCATGCCATCGGAGTACCGGATCAGTACATATTACAGCGCGGGGGATGGATCAGCGATAACGTTATGAAAACCGTGTACAGGAATGTTATTGACCTGGAGAAAGCAAAGCAGGACAGAAAAATTAATGAGCACTTTGGAGGAATGAAAAACGTGTGATTTTCGTGTGATATCCGTGTGATACATACCCCCAAAAAGCTTTATATTTGGGGATAAGATATTTTAAATTTTTCCCGTCCGGAACATCAAAAAACCTTGTAACTACGGGATATATCCAGTATTTACAAGGCTTTCCTCAAAGAGCACGAGACGGGATTCGAACCCGCGACCCTCGCCTTGGCAAGGCGATACTCCACCACTGAGCCACTCGTGCTTATTCGCTTTTTAATCGGGGT
>NZ_CALPCY010000142.1:0-1655 GCF_943193115.1 Otoolea muris | reverse complement strand
ATGCTGGAGGCTACCCTCCAGTGCAATGAGGAGCGTGTTTCCCAGCTCCTGGAAAAGGTACATGACGCGGAAATCCCCTTTCTGACATACAACGATGAGAATTCCCTGTCCTGTGTGATTACCCTGTGCTATTTATACGCAAGAAAATTCTATAACATATTACGAGAGGAAAAAAGCGGGAAAGGTTACTGCGACTACCTGTTCCTGCCCAAAGAATCAGGTTATCCGCCGATTATACTGGAACTGAAAGTGGGAAAATCGGCGGAGGAAGCAATCGAACAGATAAAAGCAAAAAATTATCTGCAGCGTGCCGAACCATATAGAAAAGCTCTCCTTGTGGGAATAAGCTACGATAAAGAAAAGCGCCACCAGTGCAAAATAGAAAAATATTCATTTCCAGACAAATAGAACGATTTCTGAAAAAGAACCATATTTTCCACTCAGAAACAGCAGGCTGAAAACAGAATTTTCCCATAAAGATATCATCTGTTTTCCGCCTGTTTTTGTGAATAAAAATACTGTAAACTGCACCTCCGGATCACAGAAAATCCCCTGAAATCTCCATATGTTCCGCCCATAAACAGCAAATCCGGATCCCCCATATCCGAAGTAGGGTAAGGCCGTTAAAAGTTAAGGAATTTCGGGAAAAAAGAGCAGTTCAAAAGGAAAAAAGGAGAGTGCATTATTATGAGAAAGCAGACAAAATTAGTTGCGGTTCTTTCCGCGGCGGCTTTGCTCGCGATGGGTGCTTCCATGACTTCTTTCGCCGCTGGTTGGGAGAAAGATGACGCTGGGGTTTGGCACTATTATGACCGCGATGACGATATGGTGACCGATGAGTGGAGAAAGGACGGCGCTTACTGGTTCTATCTGGATGAGGACGGCGACATGCTGACGGATGCCTGGGTGGATGACGATTATTATGTTGACAGCGACGGACGGATGTTAGTCAACGCATGGAAGAAGACCATTTCCGATGAGGATGAAGACGATCCTGAGGATGGCGGCGAGCACTGGTATTATTTCGGAAATAAGGGTAAAAAGGTTACGGATGATGATAAAAAAATCGGCGGTAAGACTTATTACTTTGATGAAGACGGAAAGATGCTGACCGGCTGGCAGGAAATCAATGGGGAAGGTTATTACCTTGGGAACGAAGACGAGGGATGGAGGGCTGAAAACCAGTGGCTCTGGCTTGAGAAATCAGGTGCCCTTGATAATGATAACGATGACGATGAAACGCTTGGCGAGCCGGTTCTTGACTGTGATGATGACGATGACGATTTATGTGACGACGAAGGATGGTACTGGTTCCAGTCTTCCGGTAAGCTCTATCATGACACTGGCAAAAAGAAAATTAACGGGAAATATTACATCTTCAATGCACACGGCCAGATGCTTTATGAGTGGATCGACAATGATACTACTGTAACGCATGCTTCCAATGCACAGCTTGACGGTAACCTGAGCGCTGCAAGCGGAAGTTCAGCTGCCCCGAAGCCGGCTGTTGACAAGCTGCTGTACTACAATGAGGTAGACGACGGTTCCAGAGGAAACGGCTGGTACCAGATCGATGGCGCAGAGGATCGCGGGAATGACGGCGATACAGACTGGTACTACATTGATGACGGTGAAATTACGTATGCGGATGGCGG
>NZ_CALPCY010000141.1:0-1684 GCF_943193115.1 Otoolea muris | reverse complement strand
TGAGCGCTATTTTGTGAGCTAAAGTATTGATTTTTCAAGGAGCAAATCCCATTTTTAATGTGGGAAGTTTGAGTAAGTAATATTTGTAAAAACAGGGGCAAATCTGTATGATATTCGCAGATTTGCTCCTGTTAAAATCCTTATACTGTATCAGCGAATATTCTGTTTAGGAATTTTAATGAATCATTTCCCTAAACGGATGTTATGCTTATTCTGTCGGTAATGTTACTGGTACAAGATCCATATCATAAATTAAAATATGCGGTCTCCAGATTACCTCGTCTAATACAGCAGTTATAATATTTTCTGTCTTTGTTAAATCAGTACCGGTTTCATTCTTTTCCGCAGAAATACTCTTTACCTTATTGTTTTTAATTTCAACATACATATCATCTCCGGACACGCCATCTAATGCATACTTCTTAGAAGTTTTCTGGACTTTGCCCTTGCTGTTTACAAGATAAATCTGATCTCCGCCTAACCAATATAACGCATAATCGTCATCAGCTTCTACTCTCTTACCATTCCAGTAAAGGTAACCATCCTTGATTGCGCTTATACCTCTTCCGTTTCCATTGTTTTTGGTTTCAAAATAATAAGTATAAACGTCATCATCTGCTTCTTCAACATCGGCAACCTTTCCTGTCTTCATATAACCGTTATCATCAAAGTAATAGAAATAGCCGTTGATCAACTGCAGACCTGTCTGCATCTGGCCCACTTCATTAAAGCAGAAATACTTGCCATCACATTTAATTCTTGCTCTGTATACAAGAGCGCCATCATCTGTAACAGCTACGCCCCCAACTTTAACCAGATCATCGGAATCAGCCTTTTTGGCTTTACCATCTTTGAAGAAATACCACTCGGTATCTTCATCGGTCCCTGCATCCTCCGAACCAGCAATCTCGTACCAGCCATCGGTTCTGGAACCATCCTCAACCTGGTTTGCATACCGCATATCTTCTACAGTGTTGCTATCGTAGCTCTGTAATGCGTCTGAACCGGACGCCTTTTCAATCTCACTGCGGCTAGCTGCTACATCTTCACTGCCGTCGCTTGTATTGCCATTCTTTGTGTTGATCCACTCATACAGCATCTGGCCATGTTCGTTAAAGAAATAATGTTTTCCATTAATGGTTTTCTTCTTTTTATTATCACTATATCTTTTTCCGTCATAGCCAAACCAGTACCAGCCTTCATCATCACAACCGATCGTACAGTCATCATCAGACCATTCGTCATCATCTGCATCCTCATCTGTCGGACGCTCTAACCATAACCACTGGTTTTCGGCTCTCCAGCCCTCATCTTCTTCACCCAGGTAGTAGACATCGCCAGTTTCAGTTTCATACCAGCCATCTCTCATCTCTCCATCTTCGTTGAAGAAATAGGTCTTACCGCCGATTTTTTTCTTGTCACTGCTGACTTTCTTACCCTTGCTTCCGAAGTAGAACCAGTGATCGCCGTCCTCGTCCGGATCATCCACAGCGTCTTCAGAAGCGGTTTTCGCCCACTGGTTTACCAGCATCGCGCCGTCAGCGCCGACATAATACTCGTCATCTACCCAGGCATCCGTCAGCATATCGCCGTCCTCATCCAGATAAAACCACTTAGCGCCGTCTTTTCTCCACTCGCCGGTCACCATCTCATCATCTTTGTCATAATAGTGCCAAACCCCAGC
>NZ_CALPCY010000140.1:0-1709 GCF_943193115.1 Otoolea muris | reverse complement strand
GTTTTTTGTATCCTCTTCACTGGTTTCGATTTCCCGGATCTCCTGCGCTGCATCCTCTTCCATTACAGGATCCCCTGACATGGTTACGCCTTTTTTGAATTCTTTTGGCATCTGTTTTTCCTCCGTTTTTCCATAAAAAAGAGGGGCGTTTTCTGTGCCGCCCCCTGTGTTTTTTGGTTGAATCTTCTTTTTAAGCTGCATCAATGCCAAGAAGGGACTGCAGCTTAGGCGGCCTGTTGACAAACAGGTTCCAATTCCGTTTGATTACATCCCCAACGGAAATATTCTGGATATCGATCTGCCCCGAAGGGATACAGTCCCGGTAAATGACGCGTTCCTCCGATCCGTTCCTGCCCAGGAGCGAGCCCTGGAAATCCCACACCGGCATGATCTGCGTTTCCAGCGCCCTCATGAGCTCAATAATAAATTCGTCGTCTTCGACCACAACCTGCGACATGGTAAGGCTTACTGAAAACGTGTTTGCTGTCTCGTGCTCCTGCGCGTCCCCTAATACGCTGTATTTCGCGTTGTTCCAGGTTACGTTTGATGTAAACTGCTCCACGGTTGCAAGCAGTACGCCGTCTTTACTGTAAAATGCCCCGTCCTTACCGGTCCTGGCGTGCCTGGAATCGCCTGCTGCCCTTACATTCCTCATGCTTTATTCCTCCTGTCTACCCCTCATTGGTGCTGAACCGGAACAGGAACGTCAGATAGATACGTTCCATCGAATCCTTGTCAATGATGTCAATATCAAACCAGGCGCTGTCCCCGTCAGACTGGTATGCGCTGCTTTCCGTTACGGAGCAGGCGACAAGTTTTCCCTCTTCTGCCATGGAATCTCCAACGCCCTGGATCTGGCTGATGACTGTCGCCCGCCCGTTTTTGTCATTGTCAACTTTCCCGACCAGATCGTCGGCCATTGTGTTGATCCGGCGGATCAGCTCATAGCGCGTTTTGACACGGCGGATCTTTTTCCAGCCGTCATCCTGGTTGTCCGCGGGAGTTATCAGCGTATTGATGGCATTGTCGATCCATACCTGCTTTGCTTTGTTATAGCTCAGCACAATACACCCTCTTTTTTCCGCTGAAATCATCTCTGTGTTTGTAAGTTTCTCCTTAAGCTCCGAAAAGCCGCTTATTACGGTATGTGTAAGGGAAGAGCCCGCGGATACGGATCCGATCATCCCGGCGATCCTCGCCGCTGTGCGGTACCCGTCAATCTCCGTGCCCTGCTCATCCACATGGGCGTTGAGCACGTAGTTCATTTTTTCGTCGTTAAACGCAGCCGCATGCTGCATCCTGGTTTCCAGGGGGACCGTATGCGCTTCCGCCACCACCGCCTGCGCGAGCGAGCCCGCGTCAAAAATGCGGTTTAAAAACGACTGGAGCAGGAGATGGATTTCCGTGTCCTCCGTATCCAGGCAGACCGTATTAAATTCATATGGCTCGATCTGGGCAAAGGCGTTGGAGTAATCGCCGGCCGTTGTCTGCGGGTTGCTCCCCTTTGTAAATGCGCTTTGTAAAACCGTCCCCAGGAGGGCGCCCTCTTTTCCCTCCAATACCTCCGCTTTAAAATTCCTTGAAGATGCCAGGGCCTCGGCCAGGGCGTTTGCCTCGCCTGCGCCGGACGGGAAATCAACCTTCTCAAATTCCGTCGTCCCGGCGTAAAAGATGCATTCCTTTACCGCGGAATCCGAAAGCTTTTCGCG
>NZ_CALPCY010000139.1:0-1714 GCF_943193115.1 Otoolea muris | reverse complement strand
GCGACGAGCGGAATCCCGCATAACGGCAGAATATTTTTGTCCGGGAGCCCCTTGCTTCCCCCTCTGGCCGGAATGACTGCCAGGATTCTTTTACCTGAATACATAATTTCCTCCCGTGTTTATATGCGTATACAAATGGCCTCATACTCTTCAATTGTGTGCGGCGTCATCACCTTTTCCGGATTTCTGTATGAATCTTTCAAAAACTGAACGATACGCTGCAGTTTTTTCGTCTTCTCATCGCTCTCATTCACGCGCCAGATATGGTATGCAAAGATCAGGTACGGTTCTCTGTCAAACAGCATTTTCGGCGTGAACATGGCGGTTGAATAATAGCTGATCAGAACATGGCGATCCGTTATATGTTCCATTGCCTCCAATTCCCACATATTTTCCCCTGTATCGATCCGTACCCCGGTTTCCGGCTTTTGTGAAGCTCTCGGATGCCTTCGGACCAACAGGCGTGAGCGCAGAGGTTTTACATTAACAAACACATTAACAAACAGCGACTCCGGCAAAGCTCTGCACCCGGATACCTCTGACATAATGATTTCCAGATAAATAAAGCGGCGCTTCTGATAGGTATCATTCTCTTTATACCCAAATATCTCCTTACATGCCCGGATGAATTTCCCACATTCCTTTACCTCCGGCATCTTTTTAACAAGTTCCGATGGCTTTCCCTGATACATGGCCGGGCGGTACAGATACACGGCCTGTTCCTTTACTCCCATACATCCCAGGTTCAGGAATTGAAATACGGCTCTGTATAAAAAAGAAACCTTATTCTTCATACTTCCCTCGTAACTTGCCAGGCCGTCCTCAAACAGGCACACGGTTTCAATCCCGTAATGGTTTATCAGGTTTACCGCAAAAAGCCCCCAAACGCTTGCATACAGCGCCTGATACCCCTGCCCTGGCAGGTCGAAATCCGATCCGGCCAGTTTTTTAATGGACCATACCGAAAACAGGGTTCCGGCCATAACGGCGGCCCGGTGGAGAAAACGTCTTTTTATATCAGGAAGGGAAAATTCGTATACCCTGCCGAACAGTCCGCTCTTTTTTAGCTGTTCGGCTATCTCCCCTGCATGCGCGAAATTTCTCTCAACACAGATGTCCGAATGGCCGCCTGTTCCGTTCACGTTGTGTATGACCAGATTCAGCGCGTTAAATACCTGAAAGGGCGTATAACAGACAAATATCGATTTCCCCTCATTTCTCATAAAAAGCTCTCCTCGCTTCGTTTATAAAATCGCGTGCCTCGCTCACGCCGAGCAGATACAGGCAGACGCCGTAAACGCTCCCGCCCGCTGCTGCAGAAATCAAAAGATTTAAAAAACATGAAAATGTATCCGGCGCACAGCGTCGTTGAGCTGATCGTGGCCAATACAAGCCCGTTATGGCCGAATCTTCGGAGCAGGAGCAAATCGAGCCCGGTATTAAACAGCAGCGCCGCACACCCAAGAAGCAGGTTGGCAAAATTGTTCTTCAGCGCGAAGAAAAAGTTTTGGAACAGATCGCGGAACGCTGCGGTAAACATACCGGCCACATAAATCATGAACACACTCTGCGTAAGACGGACCGATTCCCCGTCAAATGCGCCGCGCTGGTATGTCTCAAATGGGGAGCTCCCCATTTGAGGCATTATGGGGAGTGAAGTAAAATGGGGAGTCCTTTAAAAAAATCCCATATTTTCGTATGTTTCTGATAAAAT
>NZ_CALPCY010000138.1:0-1812 GCF_943193115.1 Otoolea muris | reverse complement strand
GCGCAGACAGAAAAAAATGACGGCTCCGATTTCTCAAAGCCGCCGTATATGATAAAAAGCACAGGGAAGTGGCTGCTATACGACGGCTTTTTTTCTCTTGCCGTCGTGCGGCAGTCGTTTATTTATTTTGTTTCATTTTTGCAACACTAATCATTTTTACTTTCACCGGAAAAAGTTGAAGTAATCGGTTTTTTAGTCCCGGAATGATAATTTCTTTATTCTTTTGTAGGCCGCGAAAAGCAATTTGAGCAACTTTTTCCGCTGACATAGCAGTGTGCGGAGTAATAGTCCCCTCTCTATTAAAGAAATTCGTTTTGGTAGCTCCGGGGCATAAAGTGGAAATTACAACACCCTTGGATTTTGCTTCATATCGGATAGCCCTTGTATAGTTCAAAACAAATGCTTTGCTTGCAAAGTATGTTGAAGTATATGGGCCGGGCTGAAAGGCACCTGTTGAAGCAACATTAAGGATTTTACCTGTCCTTTGTTTATACATATCCGGTAGAAATAACTTGCACAACAAAACAAGGTTCGTTACATTTACAGTTATCATCTGTTCATCTTGTCGAAGATCAATTTCGTCTGTTGCTCCCACTAAACCAAATCCTGCATTGTTAATCAATACAGCAATAGAAATTTTTTCCTTTCTTATCTGGTGATATAATTGTTCCGCTGCATCGATTTTGGTCAAGTCTTGTTCAAAGATATAAATTGGAATGGAATAGCTGGTTTCTAAAGAATTTTTTACATTATCTAAATGGTTTTGGTTAGAAGATACTAAAACAAGCCCATAACCATTCTGTGCAAACAATTTTGCCAGTTCAAATCCGATACCACTTGTTGCGCCGGTGATTAATGCAAATTTCAAGCTGAACACCTCCTTTTGAGAATGATTATACTTCTCCAAAAAGCGGCTGTAATTCACCTATGTTAATTCATATCTGGTTTTTCAACTTTTTTCTAATTCTGCTCATAGAAGCAGCCTTAATACCAATATAGGACGCTATATATTTTAGCTGTAACCGCCTCTGCAAGTTTGGATATTCCCTGCAAAAAAATATATAGCGCTCTTCGGCAGTAAGCAGTAAAAGTTTTCTTGTTCTATCCTCCAACTTTCCGATTTCGTTTAAGTACATACTATGAATGAGTTGATTTACGCGTTGATCTATTGACATGATTTTCTGTATTAGAAAATAGGGAAGTTTAATACATTTACATTCTTCCAAACAATCCACAAAAAAAGTCGAAGTGTCTTTGGTACGATAACATTCCGAACCAAAAAAACCATTTTCATAAACAAAACATTTTGTAACCTCATTTCCATCATCATCAATATAATAGCCTCTGACAAGTCCGTAGATAATAAAATAGAAACAATTTATCATTTCGCCCATTTCAATCGGCATAGTACCTTTTTCAAATATTATAATTGAGGCACCTGTATCAATAATATTTTCAACGCTGTTATCAAAATCAATTTTTAGGCATTTTTTAATATATTCACTTGGACTAATAACCATTATATACCTCCTGTTTATGGATACTACTCTCCTACAAGCACGCCCTGTACCGGCCCTAAGAGCAGGCCGGAAAGCAAGCATATCACATTTCCCATATGTAGGCGCATGTTATCTATGACCGTAGGGATTGGTATTTGCAGAAACGCGGAAGCCACATAGACTGCCGCAGCCATAACGCCAACCATAGCAAAAAATTGCGGTAAAGTTCGTCATGGCCTGCCCCAAATTCAGAGCGGGCATTTCCGCAAAGGAATCCACCTTGGAGGCAGCAGCATACGCAGCCATACAGTCG
>NZ_CALPCY010000137.1:0-1815 GCF_943193115.1 Otoolea muris | reverse complement strand
AAAGAGGTAATGAACACAATGCTTACGAACATTGTAACCATTGTGAAAGAAACGCCCGCTAAAATCTGGAACTGCATCATAGGTGCGGTTACAAAGGTGGCAACATGGGGCGCAAATATGCTGGCGAAAGCCAAAGAGGTAATGAACACAATGCTTACGGGCATTGTAACCATTGTAAAAGAAACACCGCAGAAAATCTGGAACTGCATCATAGGTGCGGTTACAAAGGTGGCGACATGGGGCGCAAATATGCTGAACAAAGCCAAAGAGGTAATGAACAGCATGGTTACTGGCATTGTGAACATTGTAAAAGAAGTGCCGCAGAAGATTTACAACAGCATTTCTGCCGCCATATCCAAAGTAGCCCAGTGGGGTACAGAGGTAAAGAATAAGGCGGTAGAGGGTATGAGGAACTGCGTAACGGGCATTGTAAATGCCTTTTCCAATATAGGCAGCAGCTTTGCGGATATAGGCAGCAATATTGTACATGGTATCTGGAACGGAATAAGCAACGGCTGGAACTGGTTAAAAGATAAAGTTTCCAGCCTTGCAAGCAGTCTGTTAGATGCAGCAAAGAGCGCTTTAGGGATTGCCAGCCCGTCACGGAAGTTTAGGGACGAAGTGGGCGTATTCATGGCGCAGGGTATCGGCGTGGGCTTTTCTGATGAAATGGGGAAAGTCAACAAGCAGATAGAGGACAACATACCGCAGGAGTTTGATATAGGCGCAAAGGTAAACGTAGACAAAGATTTTACGTATGACTGGGACGGCGACGGAAACCCGAAAAAGCCAAAGCCGAAAGGCAGCGGGGCAGCAGGCGGCTTTACCGTGATACAGAACATATACGCAAATACCACGGATTACGCAAAGCAGCAGAAAGAGGCTGCAAGGCAATTCAGAATGATAGCAAGGACGGTGTAGGGCATGGAAAATGAAAAGCTGACTTACAGAAATTCACGGGGCGAGAGCCTAGAGCTGGGGATAGACAGCGTATTTTTCTGCAACATAAGCAAAGACGTAGGCGGCATAGCAGGCGTTACGAATGTGATTTACAGCACGAACAGCATGGGGCAGCACGGCGACACATACGTAGGGCAGCGCATAGAGGCACGGGACATGGATATTTTAGGGCATATCAACACACGGGACAAGGCGCAGGCATTACAGTTGCGCCGCCAGATGCTTAAAATACTTAACCCAGAGCTGGGCGGCACGCTGACCTATGAGTATGGCGGCTTTAAGCGTGTGATAAATTGCAGGACGTTTGGAGAGCCGAAGATAGAGAAAAAAAGTGTGCTTTATGAGTTTGCTTTTCAGTTGGAGTGCCTTAACCCGTTCTGGCGGGAAGAGGACGAAACCAAAGAGGATATAGCAAGCTGGGTGGCTGCGTGGCATTTCCCCTGCGTGATTGATAGGGACGACAGCAAAAGCATGATATTTGGGTACAGAGCCGAGAGCGTGATAGTGGACTGCTACAACGAGGGCGACGTGTCAACGGGTATGCGCATAAGGTTTACGGCGCTGGGGACGGTAAGCAATCCTATACTGCTTAATGTTGATACAGAGGAATTTATACAAGTAAACGCAGTCATGCAGCCGGGGGACGTAATAGAGATTAACACGAAATATGGCAGCAAGGGCGCTAAGCTGATACGGGACGGCATAGAAACGGATTATTTCCGCTTTATTGACGTAGACAGTACATTCATGCAGCTTGCAATAGGCGACAATAATTTTAGGTATGATGCAGCAGGCGGCGTAAATTCGCTGGAAGTGGCGATTTTCTACAATAAGGAATTTTTAGGAGTGTGACGG
>NZ_CALPCY010000136.1:0-1865 GCF_943193115.1 Otoolea muris | reverse complement strand
TGAATATTCTTGTGCGATGAAATCGCACTTCCGGAAATCTGGAAATCAGATGACCGGAAGGCGGAAATCATCTAATGCGAGGTTACTCGCGCAATGCTTTATCTAAGCCATATACCTCACGCATTGATTTGTCATTTTGGGGATCAATGCTGGTGATGTTGATTATATAGCTGTCATGAGCGATTCTGTCTATGATGGCATCGGCAAGAGGGCTGTCATTGCCTCCGAGCTGGTCATACCACTCAGAATACTCATATTGGGAGCAGAAGATGGTGGATGATTTCTTCCGTCTTCTGTGCAGGAGTTCGAAAATATCCCTTTGCTCCGTCTCCGTAGGCTTTAAAAGAAGCCATTCATCAATGATAAGCACCAAAGGATTGGCGTACTTTGCCATTACCTTTTTGTATCCGCCGTCAGACCGCGCCATTTCCAGATCAATGAGCAGATCCGGCAGACGGATATACCTGGTGTTGAAATACTGCTTACATGCCTCCATCCCAAAGGCACAGGCCATGTAAGTCTTACCGCAGCCTGTAGCGCCGGTAATAAAAAGATTCCGGTGTTCAGAGATATATTCGCAGGTGGCAAGACGTTTGATGAGTTCCCTGTTCAACTTACGCCCGGATGTATAGTTGATATCCATGATACTGGCATCCGGCTGATCGAATCCGGCATTCCGGATGAGCCTTTTTAGACGGTTATTCTTGCGGCTGCTGAATTCGATATCTACCAGCATACCGAACCGGTCTTCAAAAGGAACTTCCTTAAGTTTTGGATTGTCTGTCTGGTTACGGAATGCATCCGCCATTGCAGTGAGACGCATTTCGATTAATTTATCAATTGTACTCTGGTTGGTCATATGCGTTTACCTCCGATAGTAATCGGCACCACGGGTGATGCCTTTTGCTTTCTGTTTCGTGTTTCCGGATCCATTTTCGGATGGACCTGTCTGGTCAGCACCGGTTGCAAGAATGTTGCTTATGCTCTTGTAACTGGGCGAAGCCGTAAAGGACAATGCCTTTTTGCAGGCGGCTTCCAGTCTGCTGTCTGAATACTTTTCAGCCAGCTTCAGAAGCCCCATACAGCTCCGGTAGGTCTGCTGTTCCACGGGTTTGGAGGCAAGTATTGCATTTACCACAGTGTACGTGTTTATGCCAATCCGCTCAGCCCATTTGCGGAAACGGTCGCCGTTCCATTCCAGATATCTCTGGTGATCCTGCGGCATATGCTCTGTAATGGTACTGTACTGCCCGGGGTGCCCGGTAAGGCGGCGGTGGGAAGCGATGCGGTTATGGTTGTAGAAAATTTCAATTGTGTGTTCCGTTACCCGTACATCAACTTTCTTTTTGATGTATTCATATGGCACAGAGTATAGCATTCTGTCCACGGATATGTGATAATTGAACTGGACGGTAGCCTGTTTCCAGTCTGCCAGTTCAAAGCGGGTAGCAGGCAGCGGTGCCAGAAATGGCTTTTCTTCCTCAAGAAACAAGCTGATCCGGCTGCCCTCTTTCTTTTGAAAGAGTTTGTGGTTGAATAGCTCCAGTTTGCTCCTGATTGCCCGGTTCAATTCGGCAAGGGAGAAGAACTGCTCATCCCGAAGGGCGGCGGTGATCCACGTGGATATCACTCCTACGGTTCCTTCTGCATTTGGCTTATCCTTTGGAGCCCTGACACGCGCAGGGATAATGGCTGTCCCATAATGCTCTGCCATTTCCTGGTAGGTCTCATTGATCTGCTGGTCTTTCCAGCCGCCATTGTGGATAACGGCAGTCTTGCAGTTATCCGGTACTAAGATTTTGGCAACACCGCCAAAATATTCATACATATGCACATGGGCAGCTATCCATGATTTCTGCTTCATG
>NZ_CALPCY010000135.1:0-1885 GCF_943193115.1 Otoolea muris | reverse complement strand
TTGTGCCTTTTTTATGGACTAAAGTATTGATTTTTCAAGGTTCAGCACACCAATCGGTGTGGGAAGTTTGAGTTATTAATTAATTTATCTTTGGTAATTAATGTTTCATTATCATAGTATTTCATTTCCAACCATAAGCGCCCTCTTGCAATTTCCTTTACATTCTCTCTCACTATTGTTCTCCTGAATTCGATGACAGGTGCATTAATAGCGTTAATAAATCTACGCCCTCCCTTTGTTTCTTCATAAGTAATTGCGCCAAAACATTCTTTATACAGATATAATTTAAACCATCCTGGCTCAGATCCTTTATCCGGTAATTCCGTTATGGGTTCTGGATTTCTATTTCTATTTCTATTTTGAAAAAAATCGTACTATTGCCTATAATATAGGAAAAAAATATACTCTCATCATGTTCATCCATAATAAATCGAATCTGTTTTCCCATTATTCCCCTCATTTATAATAGGATAACCCAAATCAATTCACTTCTCAAAGTCGATCTGTTCTGTTGACTGCCAAATGGTGAACAGGAAGTCGATACCACATGAAAGATATATCAAGCAGAAAGCAGTTCATATAGTAGTGTATGTTTTCATATACAATTCTTCTCAAAAACAACTATAAACATCCTAAAACTTCATCGTCTGACATATCCATATCAATTTTTAAATTTTACTTTCTATTTATTTCTGCATGATACTATGTATACCATTACACAGTTCCTCCATTAGGAAAGTGTCAAGAAAAAATATTACAAAATCATTACATTTTTCTGATGTATCTACTGGGTATCGTATCTGCCAACCATACTTTTTCATTACCAAAGTAAAATTTTATTCCGTCATTCCATGCCGTTTTTGCATCAATGATTAATATACACGGCTTATCATCATGGCGCTTTCCCACATTTTCAGCAGTCTCAATATCTTGTGATAAATGAACATATTGCCTGCTTTGGGGTAATAAGCCATTTTCATTAATTGACCCTAAAAACCGCCTTGCCGTACCATGATACAAAACATTCGGTGGCATTTTGTCTTCTTTTAAAATCTTCATTGGCATAGAATGTCCATAAAATGCCCTGATTTTTCCACCTGCAAGTTCATGGCGCTTCTTCTCAGATTTTTCAATCATCTCATTTAAATCTGCTTCACAAATATTGCTCCATTTCCCGGCCCTATGTAATGCATCTAAAAGTTGCGCAACTGGAACCCAACCTTCTTCATTCATTTCTAGTTCATATTCCCATGGCGCATGCCGCAAAGCATAAGAAATTTCTTTACTCAATTCTTCTAATTTATTCATCTTCTATCACCTCATATCCTTGAGCTATAAATTGAAACATACCAACTCCATCCAAATACACGATATAGCGTTTAGTACACCGCCGCCCTGTCTCATCCCGGATCTCCACAATCCGGCTGTCCTCATACCGATAGCTCAGTACATAGCCGGCTGATGTGATCACCTGGCTGATGCGGCTTTCGTCATACCGGATATCCAGACGCGCGCCCCCTTTGCCATGGATGGCTGTAAGACGCCCCGTCTCATCATTAAGCATAGCATGTCTGCCCGGGAATGTAAATCAGGGCGTAGCCGCCCTCCCCAAGCGTCCTGAGCCGTTATCTGGCATAGCCGCCGCGGCGGCAGGATGGAATTGTAGATGCGCTGTAGACGGAAGCTGCCCTCAATCAGATCCGGCAGCTCCAGAGCCGTAGCGGTCAGCCAAAACGCACGGCGGCATCCATATGATAAACTGTACATAAAAGGCGGAGAAGCCAATGGGAAATGTAAAGATCACAAGCATCCCGGATTCTCGAAAACGTGACGATGAATTTTCGCCACACTTAGCCGAACCACCTGAATTTTATTGACAAAACCA
>NZ_CALPCY010000134.1:0-1901 GCF_943193115.1 Otoolea muris | reverse complement strand
CGCATTTTATTTGGGAAAATATTGTACATTGACGAGAAATCGGCTATACTTTCAGTATAAAGATGCATCTGGAGACTTAGTTTCAGAGGGGAGGTTACCGTGAACTATTTAAATACAGATTTGCCTTTAAGAAGTTTCAGACGGACGTTAAAAGGAAAAATTTATGTCGATAAAAGCGGCCTGATTGAGCCTTTAAATGAGCTAGTTGGAACGGAAGCATGTTATATATGCATCACCCGTCCGCGCAGGTTTGGTAAGACTATCAATGCTAATATGTTGGGGGCATATTATACAAAAGGGTATGACAGCCGTGACATATTCAGGGATCTGCATATTTCACACTCGAAATCATATGAGGAACATTTGAACCGGCATAATGTAATTCATATTGATTTCAGTGAAATGCCTGATACCTGTGAAAATTATAAAGACTACATCAGCTATATCAGGGAAAGCCTGTATCATGATCTGTTTATACTCTGCCCGTCACTGGCAGGGACAGGATATAAAAGTCTCAGCAGACTGTTATCCGATTCCGGTGAATCCTTCATCTTTATTCTGGACGAGTGGGATTGTATATTTTATCAGGATTTTATGGGAAAGAAAGAACGGGATGATTATCTGAGATTCTTAAAAAACCTGTTAAAGGATCAGCCATATGTGGAACTGGCTTATATGACAGGCGTCCTCCCCATAGCCAAATATTCCAGCGGCTCCGAATTGAACATGTTTGATGAATTTAATTTTATGAACGACAACATATTCGACCAGTATTTTGGCTTCAGCGAAGCAGAAGTAAAAGCGCTGTGCATCCAGCACCCCGCAGTTCCATTTTCTGAAGTTAAGAAATGGTATGACGGATACCATAAACATGACGGAAGCAGTTTATTCAACCCACGCTCAGTAAGTAAGGCGCTGACCCGGGGGATCTGTTTAAATTACTGGACGGAAACAGGCCCAATGGATGAAATCGCCGACTGTATTGAACATAACGTGGATGAAGTACGGGAAGATATTGTAAAGATGGTGGCCGGAATCCCGGTGGAAGTTGACCTGCAGGGCTACAGCGCTGCGGAACTCCGGTTAAATACACGGGATGAAATTCTTTCCGCAATGGTGGTCTACGGGTTTCTGTCGTATTATAAGGGTAGACTTACGATTCCGAACCATGAGCTGATGGAAAAATACCAGCATGTTCTGTCACGCAGCAGTATGGGCGCAGTCAAAGAAATCGTTGACCGTTCCAGGGATATGCTGGAGGCTACCCTCCAGTGCAATGAGGAGCGTGTTTCCCAGCTCCTGGAACAGGCACATGACGCGGAAATCCCTTTTCTGACATATAACGATGAGAATTCCCTGTCCTGTGTGATCACCCTGTGCTATTTATATGCAAGAAAATTCTATAACATATTACGCGAGGAAAAAAGTGGGAAAGGTTACTGCGACTACCTGTTCCTACCCAAAGAATCAGGTTATCCGCCCATTATACTGGAACTGAAAGTGGGAAAATCGCCGGAGGAAGCAATCGAACAGATAAAAGCAAAAAATTACCTGCAGCGTGCCGAACCCTATGGGAAAGCGCTCCTTGTGGGGATAAGCTATGATAAAGAAAAGCGCCACCAGTGCAAAATAGAAAAATATTCATTTCCAGACAAATAGAACGATTTTTGAAAAAGAACCATATTTTCCACTCAGAAACAGCAGGCTGAAAACAGAATTTTCCCATAAAGAAATCCTCTGTTTTTCGCCTGCTTTTGTGAATAAAAATACTGTAAACCGCACCTCCAAACCACAGAAGATCCCCTGAAATCTCCATATGTTCCACCCATAAACAGCAAATCCGGATCCCCCATATCCGAAGTAGGGTAAGGCCGTTAAAAGTTAAGGAATTTCGGGAAAAA
>NZ_CALPCY010000133.1:0-1970 GCF_943193115.1 Otoolea muris | reverse complement strand
CATTATGGGGAGTGAAGTAAAATGGGGAGTCCTTTAAAAAAATCCCATATTTTCGTATGTTTCTGATAAAATCACTCCCCATTTTACACTGGTGGTTATAAACCACTAATCCTGTCGGGAAACTTATCCTGTTTTATGAATCCCTCTGGCACAAGGAATTTAAAAAATTCATAAGATCCGGATCTTCCTGCCAGGAAGGTTCATTTGAAGCAGGAAGCACATCATTATAAGCTGCTTCAATTGCTTTCCTCTTCATTTCGGTATCCGCCCTTGCATAAATCTCTGTGGTGGAGCAGTCTACATGCCCCAGAAAATCCCGGATATAGATAAGGTTGACCCCTGCCTGCAGCATATGCATACTTTTGCTGTGGCGAAAAACATGGGGAGTGATTGGGAAATCTACACGAAAGGCCGGATCCTTTTTTGCCTTATCTACATATTTGTTAATGATATAAGAAATCCCCCACCGGGAGAGTTTCTGCTTTTTCTGGTTTATAAACAGCGGCCTGCTTCCTTGGCTTATGTATGTATTTCCCATATGTCTGTCAAGATAATGCTGGAGGAGGTTTTGGGTCTTATCCATGATAGGTACCTGTCTGGTCTTATTTCCTTTTCCATGCAAAGTAATAACAGACGGCTTTTCAATCCTTACATCCTTTATCTCCAGATCCGCCAGTTCCTGCACCCTGGCGGCTGTGTCATACAGAACAGACAACAGGACAAGATCACGGAATCCCTCCCTTGTTGAACCGTCCGGCTGGCTTAGAAGTATACGCATTTCATCGCCGGTTAGATAGGGAACCATTGCCTTTGCCGTTTTCTTATAAGGGATATCCAGAATTCTGCTGATTTCTTCCATACATTCCGGTTTTTGCTTCTGTACATACCGGAAAAAGGAGTGCAAGGCAACCAGCCTCTGGTTTCTTGTACTTATGGCGCATCCCCTTTGGGTTTCAAGCCAATCCAGGTATTCCAGAATAAGCTGGCAGGTAATGGTGTGGATCGTAATCTTTTCCGTTTTCAGGTTCTTCTCGGACTCACAGAAGAAGAAAAAGAGTTTAAATGTAACCGCATAGGATTCAATGGTATTTCTGCTGACATTTTTCTGTCCAGGAAGATACTTCCCCAGGAATGAGGTCAGGTAATAAGGAAAATCAGGTTTCTTCATATGTAAAATCCCCTTCTGGTATTACGTCATGAAATACTGCCTCCGTCATCCTGACGATCTCCGGATAAAGCTCTGCGGTAAGACGGAGATAGTACTGTGTCGCCCTGAAATCCGAATGTCCCATATAAGCCGCAAGGTAAGGAAGCAGGTTGGTGAGGTCTTCCCCAGCCAAAGACCATTTTTTCAGGCAGGCAACGGCCAGGCCATGCCGGAAGTCATGGATTCTCGGACCGTTTCCGGTGTGCGGGATATCCGCCATAAGGAGGTAATCCCTGAAATGGTTGTATGCGGTACTGCAGTCCATTCTGCCGTTTTTCCCTGGAAAGAGGTATGCATCTGGTTCGCTAAAGCGGTGGAATCCCTGCATATAAACAGACAGTCTTTCCATTAACGAAGGGGCTAGTGGGACAATCCTGTCTTTGTTATTTTTGGCGCCTCTAATTAAGGCATACGCCTCATCCGTCCGGATATCGCAGATACGAAGGTTCAAAGATTCGGAAAGCCGTACCCCGGTTCCATAAAGGAACCGGAACAGAAGCGGATCTACAGTATTGCGTTTCGAGTTTTGCACAACAGGGTAATGATCCACGGCAAGAAAAAAACGTTTGATTTCATCGGCCGTATAGATATGTGGTATATATCTGCTGCGTGGGAGTACGGTTTTTATTTCTGGTATGTAAGTAGGTATTCCTTGTTTTTGGAGATAGAAAGCGAACTGGTTCATCACTACTTCTTTATTATAATGGGAAGAAGGCCGTTCATGCTCCGTGTAGATAAAGTCATCCATCATGGTTTTTGTAAG
>NZ_CALPCY010000132.1:0-1988 GCF_943193115.1 Otoolea muris | reverse complement strand
AAATTTCTTTTCCTGCACGATATTTAGTTGTCAATTTTCAGTTAGAATCACATTCATTGAGATTCCGAGAAGTTATTTTCCAACCTGGCCGTCATACGCTTGAGCTGAGATCCACAAACCGCTTCTGCAGCGCAAAATCCCATATATCCGTTCCGCGCAAAAGCTCCATAAAACGTTCTGTGCTCCTGCCGTCCCCAAACTGTTCCGCCTCAAAGCGATACTCCTGTGCATGACGGATCGCCTCTAAAATATCCTCCCGCCTTTCGTCCACATGCTGCAGGTTCCGGGATTCTTCCAGATTATACCGCCCTTCCTGCCTGCTCCCGATATCAACAGCCGGGATACCATATACACTGCTCTCCCGTATCCCTGCGCTTGAATTTCCGATCATAAAATCCGCATGCTTCAAAAGCGTCAGGAAATATTCAAACCGCAATGAAGGAAATAGGCAGAATCTTCTTTTTCCTTCCATCCGCTTATACTCATTCAGTAAAATCTCTGAGCCTTTGTCATTATTCGGATAAATCACAACATAATTCTTCCCGGATTCCAGAAGCGCGTCCACCACTTGCTGAATCTTTTTCCCCAGGTTCGGATAGTCGGTTGTAACCGGGTGATACATAAAAATTCCGTAATGCTCATAGACAATATCATACCGGTTCTTCGCCTTATTAATGGAAGGAAGCGAGTCTGACAGCATAATATCAATATCCGGCGAACCGATAACATGGATCCTCCGCGCTTCTTCCCCGAGCTGCAGAAGCCGCTTCCCGGCCTCCTCATTGCATACCAGATGCAGGTGAGCAAACTTGGAGATTGCGTGGCGGATCGATTCGTCAATCGTGCCCGACACCTCCCCGCCCTCGATATGCGCCACCTTTATATTATTTAAAGCCCCCACCACAGCCCCGGCCAGGGCGTCGATCCGATCTCCGTGAACCACCATCAGATCCGGGTGAATCCGTTCTACAAATCCGGTCAGGTGGCAGATCACATCCCCGAGGTTGTAGCTCATGCTGTCCGTATGGATCTGCGCAAAATCCGTATAAACATTCCTATAGCCATCCTTTACGATTTCCCTGTATGTGTTTCCAAACATCTCCATAAGATGCATTCCTGATACATAAATATATGCCTCAAATTCCTCCGATCGCTCTACTTCCCTGATCAGAGGCTTCAGCTTACCATAATCGGCCCTGGTTCCTGTAATAAATAAAATCTTCTTCATTCGCTTTATTATTCTTCTTTCTATATTGTCTGATCCATAATTTTAGCGAAGAATTCATTTTTAGATGTAAACTACGCCTGATAACCTTTAACTATATAAGACGGCTTTGCATGTGAAAATGGGAATTTTTTAATCCTGTATTCCTTATCAGAGAAAAATTCATCAACGGCCATTGTTTCACCTTCCACAATCGCATAATCATCAAATATAATAACTCCGCCTCTAACAACCCTGTCAAATAATTTTTCCAATCCTGCCTTTGCAGGCTCGTATATAATAGAAGCCATTTTCATAATCAAAACATTTCTCTTCATCATATTTCCCAATCATTTTCATCCACCCTTCACATTCATGTAATCTTTATTCATTTTTCTATTGGCCTATCATTGCTTTTTTCAGTTGAATATCCTCTCCAATGTCGCATACTGCTATTTTCCCCAGCACCGCCTCATACTCCTCCGCCCGGATTTCCCCGGTCCCCGGGCGCTTTGCCCAGAGGTTTTCCGGCGTAAAACGCTCTCCCGCACGGATCGGCGCGGTGGTCACCAGCGTCGCAAAGGCAAAGTCCATTGTTACCTGCTCTTCCCGGGCCGCCTCCTTTTTCCCTCCCAGCATCGCGGGCAGCTCCCCCGCCGCCTGCAAAAGCGCCCCCAGCGCCGCTTCGTCCATGGAACACACGATATCCGGCCCCCGGCGGCTCATGCGGTCTGTGAAATGGCGTTCCACCAGCCCGGCCCCCAGCGCCATGGCCGCGATGCAG
>NZ_CALPCY010000131.1:0-1994 GCF_943193115.1 Otoolea muris | reverse complement strand
GTATATCGTTATATTGTTTCGCTTTGTCAGGTGCCATTATGTTCATAGAAAAGTTTAAGAATAACGGAAAAGATTATCTCCGGCTTGTCCATGCTGTTAGAAAACCCAATAAAAACGGGGACATGGTTTCTACAAAAAAGGTTCTCCTTAACATCGGCCCTTTGGACCGCTTTGATGATGGGCTCCCTGACTATCTCACACGCCTGAAAAAATCCTTCAAATCAGGAAATCCCCTGATTCCGTCCCTGGCGCCGTTCTGCCTGTCTTCAAAACCCGCAGAAGCCTACCGCTTCTCCATCAGCGAGGGCAGCCCGGAATGTTTTGGACATCCAAAACTTTTCTCCCATATCCTCCTCGAACGCATCCTGGAAGAACTGGGCCTGAACACTTTTTTCTCTTCTTACAAAGGATTTACCAAAATCCAGTATGATGTTTACGGCTTTGCTAAACTCCTGATATTCGGGAGGCTGTTAAATCCTGCCTCCAAATCCGCCACGGTCCGGCAAAACGGGGATTATTTTGAACCGGTCCTCACACAATACAACCCGGACAATGTTTTTGATACCCTGGACTTTATCTATGACAATAAGGATAAGATCATCCGCAGGATCAATACGAACCTTGTCAAAAAAGCCGGACGTTCCCCTGAGATCATTTATTATGATGTGACCAATTTCTATTTTGAGATCAACGGGCCGGATGACGATATCCTTGACGGGGAGGGAAATGTAATCGAAAAAGGACAGCGCAAAATGGGCGTCTGCAAGGAAGAGCGCAAGCTCCCTATCGTCCAGATGGGACTCTTTATGGATGACAGCGGGATTCCCATTGCCATCGAATCCTTCCCGGGAAATACCCTGGACCATCTGACCCTGCGTTCTGCGATGGAAAAGAATATCGACGGCCTGGAATTTTCCCGCTTTATCCTGATTGGTGACCGGGGGATCTGCTGCTACCCGAACCTGCTCCACCTTAAAGATGCCGGGAACGGCTACATTGTTTCAAAAAGCCTCCTGAAAAGCACAAAAAAAGAACAGGAATGGACATACAATGACGACGGTTACATTTCTGTAAGCGATGATTTCAAATATAAATCCAGAATCGTAAAGAAAACGGTCAAAGATGAAAAAGGAAACAAGCGGACCATCGAAGAAAAGGCAGTTGTTTATTGGAGCAGAAAATTTCATCTGCGTGCAGAACGGGAAAACAAAAAGTTCCTTGATTTCCTCAAAAAGCTGCAGGAACACCCAGAAAATTTCCGCATCACCGCAACCCAGTCGAAAAGCCTGCGTAAATTTTTTAAAAAGGATTGCGTCAATGAAACGACCGGCGAGATCCTGGATTCCACAAAGCTCAAAGCGTTCATTGATTTTGACAAGGTTGCGGAGTACAGGAAAAGCCTCGGCTACTACCAGATCGTCACATCGGAACTGACCATGGATGCCCGGGAAGTCATTGATAAATACCATGGCCTGACACAGATTGAAGACCAGTTCCGGGTAATGAAGGGGGACCTGGAGACCCGCCCGCTTTATGTCCGTACACCGGAACATGTGACGGCACACCTGCTGATCTGTATGATCGCGTTGATTATACTGCGCATCATCCAGAAGAGAATGATATCTTCCGGAGACGTACCGTTGGATCCGGACGCGTACTGGAGCACCGGGCTTAACGGGCACAGGCTGCAGGAAGCCCTAAACAAATGGAAGGTAGACCTTCTGCCGGGAGAACTGTACCGCTTCATGGATGTAGATGATCCGGATCTGAAACGGATCCTTGACTCCTTCGGCATAAGCATTCCCGCAAAACTATACCGGAGAGCAGAACTGAAAAGCATAAAAACAGGAATAAAGATTTTCATGTAGGTCATAAATGTAGGTATATGTTCTCAAAATCTCACAAGCCGCATAAACACTGAAAAATCTGCATAGTTACAGTAAAAATGGAGCCGTTATGGCTCCATTTTGGATCTTATAAGTGGCAAACTCGGG
>NZ_CALPCY010000130.1:0-2066 GCF_943193115.1 Otoolea muris | reverse complement strand
TTTGACAGTGCAGCGACACGTTGTCGCATATAAACTTTGCGTAGGATTTTCCTGCAAAGAGGTAAAAGTGACGGAAAGGCAACAGCCTTTCTAACTGATATTCCGAGAAGTGGAATGACGGGGTAACGCCCTGAAACGCTTCCCTTGATACTGCGTTGGAAGAAACGGGACGTATTTCCCACAACTGACACAGCACGCTGAAGTCGGCTGTCTGCACCTGCGACTGTCCCTTTTGGGGATAAAGCAAAACCGAGCCAGAGGTGGCCGGGGGTGTTAGGCCGGAGGTCTATAAAGTACCTATGTCCAGAATGCGGCTGACTACCGCTGACAAAAGCCCGAATGTACAGGTCTATAACGGGATATGGTAGAAATGCCATAGCCGTGAAAACGGCGTATGTGGGGGAAAGTAAGATTTGTCGATATGAAATTCCCTATGGTGTTACAGGCATCATCAAGCATACAGGCCTAAAGGGCAGGGTTAAGGGTATTATGCACAGATAGGAATATCGGAACGTGGAAAGCCCCGGATGTGGAGTGGATACGCACGATGAAGCACTGAACGGGAAAATCGTGTCGCCCTTATGGGAGGTGCGGTATAACCGTTCTTAATCCGGGAGGAAAGAGCAGCCATGCTACCTGTGAAGCCGTGAACAAAGTAAGCGGTGGAGGGACGGGCTGTAGTCAGGAACAGAAATAAAATCATAATCAATAAACACGCATAGGTTCGAGTAGGACTAAGAAAGGCGAAAATCCAAACGAAAATGAGGACAAGTAACCGACTATGGCAACAGGAAAGGCACAAAAGAAAGATAAGTTAAGGCACGCCGAGTATTATGACTTTCAGGAAATTCAAGATAAGCTGTACGCCGACAGCAGTAAGGGTAAAGTTTTCAAACATCTGGTTGAAATCATTGCATTGCCCGAAAATATACGGCTGGCATACCGCAACATCAAGAAAAACCATGGGAGCATGACACCCGGCACAGATGGAAAAACAATTACAGAATTAGCAACACTCTCTGATGAACAGCTAATTTCTTCCGTACAGCACAAGTTAGACTGGTACGTTCCGCAAAGTGTCCGGCGGGTAGAGATTCCGAAAGGAAATGACCCAACAAAGAAACGCCCGCTTGGAATACCGACAATTATGGACAGGCTGATACAACAGTGCGTATTGCAGGTCATGGAGCCGATATGTGAGGCTAAATTCCACGACCATAGCTATGGATTCCGCCCTAACAGGAACCAACAGCACGCAATCGCTCAGGTTCATAAGGATATGCAGAGAAGCAATCTCCACTATGTCGTAGATATAGACATCAAGGGGTTCTTCGACAACGTGAACCACGGAAAACTGCTGAAACAGCTCTGGACAATGGGAATCCATGACAAAAAGCTGCTCTGTATCCTATCCGCTATGTTAAAAGCGGAGGTGGCCGGGATTGGATTCCCAGAAGTCGGGACGCCGCAGGGCGGTATTATCTCGCCCCTGCTCTCCAATGTAGTTCTGAATGAATTAGATTGGTGGCTTGCGAGTCAATGGGAAGAAATACCGACAGAGTTCCCGTATAAGGAAACAGTCAATCCGAATGGAAGCGTGAGTAAAAGCCATAAGTTTTCCGCACTGCGGAGGACAAAACTGAAAGAAGTTACCTGCGTCCGATATGCTGATGATTTTAAGATATTTACAAACAGCTATCAAAATGCAGTGAAGCTATTCCACGCAACCAAAAGCTGGCTCCATGAAAGGCTCGCTCTTGAAATCAGCCCTGAAAAATCGAAGGTGATTAACCTGAAAGAGCAGTATTCAGAGTTTCTCGGTTTCAAGCTAAAGGTTATCCCCCGTGGGAAACGGAGCGACGGACGCACCAAATATGTAGTGGAGAGCCATATCAGAGAGAAATCTATCGTGAAAATAAAACCAAACTTAAAACGGCTGATTTACGACATTGAGTTCCCGTCACAAGGCAAGCGTACTGAATATCAGGCGATTTGCCGCTACAACGTTTATGTAATGGGAATCCATGACTACTATCAATTAGCCACAAAGGTCTGCGACGACCTTA
>NZ_CALPCY010000129.1:0-2166 GCF_943193115.1 Otoolea muris | reverse complement strand
TTCCAGCACAATCTGCAATACCAGTTCTATGCTTGCCGTATCTCCCTCAAAACACTTTGTGAGGAAATCATCATCAAGCAGGCGAAAACCTCTTAGCCTCTGTAAATCTTCCTGATGTTTCTGGTCTATCTGTTCCGTCACTGTCAATCTTCCCACCTGCTTTCCCTTCCGTTTTTGTATCTCTATACTACCATACAATCGAAATATTTTCAATCATATCCAAACTTGTCTACACTGAAGAACCAAAACTCTCTATCCCTATCTTGCCCAATTTTCAGTTTTCGGTTTTAATTGAAGACGCAATGTTTGAATTATTAAATTCATTATCATTTCCAATAGTAACACTTTGATCATTATAAATCAGAACATAAATATGATTCACTATTTCTTTCAATTCTTGTTCGCTCTTATTATCCACATCAATGTCTAACTCATCCAAATTCCCAAATTGTTTTTCAAGATAGCGCAAAATATCCAGTAACTTGTTTTCAACTTTCGGGAAAATATTTAAAATTTGTGGCATATTTAATTGTATCTCAGCTGATTGTATGACCATCCCCATATCATTATTACACTTTGCAATATATGGATAATATTCAGCAGGAATTATTCTTCCTATGGATGTTCCCTTTTTTTCATATTCATGTATTGTCCCTTTTAACGCACCTACACTTTCTCTCATATTTGCATAATAAAATATTTCCCGCTCGTTTTCAGGCATATTGCCTAGCGATAAAGGCACATTACTGTATTTTAAGAATCTTGACATAGTTCCTTTTATATAGGAGCAAAATGACTGTCCCGAAATCCGTCGATATTCAGGCACTTCCACATCATTCGGATATCCCTCTATTTCATAATTAACCCATTCTAATAATCTTTCGTCATCAAATTCCTGTAATAATACTTTTGTCCTCTTTAATGCTATCTGTGTATCAATGCTTCCATTTGCTAAGTCCTTAATTATCTGACTCTTAGCCATCAAAACCACCTCTCAATCCAGCAAATAATATCTGTCCAAAAAGTAAATAAAAATAAAAATGCAACAATAGCTGAGATGATAAATCCAGAAATCCAAGGATGCTGATCATAAAATCTTTTCTTTTGTTTAGTTTGTCTAGACTCTTCTTTTTCTACGACATTAGAATTTATAATTTTTCCTTCAATTTTCTCTGCAATATTGGAATTTGTAAATTTATTTCCATCGCCTATTTGTATTCCCATGAATCAATTTCTCCTTACTTGTCAAAGAACATATTATATCTGCTTATATAATGCCAAGATGAATCTTCTATCTTAGAAAATCTAACATCGACCGTTTGCGTATATTCGTATCCTACTGTGTTTCTTAGCTTAAAAATAAATTCAATATCTAAATAGTCTTTTTGCAAATCAGATTCTTTTAAATTTAACAAAACTTTCAGTTTATTAAACCTATTATCTTCTGTGAAAAATCCATCTACTGGTTGTCCAATTTCATATGTAACTCCATTAACACTATAACTTGTACTCCGTAAAATTACATCAGCTTTTATACAATAAAAACCAATTCCAATACCATCATTTAGATTAAATTGGTCTAAAAACCTTACTTCCTCGCCTTTTATCGTAGGTATATTACTTTTTTGTATGATAAAATATCCCTTTTCTCTCGATATAGTTTGCTGGTTTATCTTCCGACTTAATATAAGCTGACCAATCAATATCGCTGCTTGCGTAAACAAAATAATAACATTCCATATTTCTGCTTTGCTCATATTTTTTAGTCCTCCTGCAAAAATTATACAGTCTTACCAAAGAGATAGAAATGTTCCTTATTACCTAAATTTCTATTTCACGTTCACATATTTTCTAAAATTAAGTCCAAGTGCAAATTCTTTGCTATAACTGAAAGGTACTTGCAACAGCTCTAATAATTATATCACTAATGAAAGTTGAATTCGTAATATGGATATGTGTATTATACCACGAAAGGAAACTACCAACAATAAAAAAACAGAACTTAATCTGCCAGTCTGATTTTACAAGCCGGGAGCCAACGCATTTCTGATTCCCGGCCTGTTTCCGTTATCGCTTTTTCACATCTGCTGTATCTCATTTTTCAGCATACGCTTGATTTTGTCGCTCATGGTTTCCTTGCTCGTCTTGCTGAAATGAACCCGCACA
>NZ_CALPCY010000128.1:0-2340 GCF_943193115.1 Otoolea muris | reverse complement strand
GTGCTTAAACACCAAGGATACGGGCAGTTTCAAAAAGATGGGGATAAAAATATCTTAAGGATAAGGGAGTTTATCCTAAAATTAAGATAAACTTGCTACACCGATATGCGCAAATCCATTGACGGACTCTGCGCCGTTATTGAAGACCAGCTTAAGATGGATCCGTCGTCCAGTGCTCTCTTCCTTTTCTGTGGAAGAAGACGGGACAGGATCAAAGCCTTGTTCCGCGAACCGGACGGCTTCGTTCTGCTCTATAAGAGGTTATCTGTCCGCGGCGGCTATCAATGGCCCAGAAAGCAGTCGGAGGTACGGAACCTTTCCTGGCGGGAGTTTGACTGGCTGATGTCGGGAATCGATATAGACCAGCCCAAAGCCCTCAAAGCGGAGTAAAAAGCAGGTGGATTTCAGCAAAAATCTTGCACAGAAAAATCTGGAAATCCCTTGTAAATTCGGCATATTTCAGGGATCATTTTTCTTTAGTAAAGGCCTCGTTTCTGGTATAATAAAGGTATCAAATCCGGGGAGAGAAACGATGGCTTCCAATGCGAAAGATATTCAGCTGCGAGAGCTGAAAGATACCGTATCACAACTGAAAACAATGGTATCTGAACAGACTGAACTGATCAAATCTCTCCGTCGTATGATTGACGAAAAAACCAGTCACGAGAAAGCGCTTCAGGAACAGGTAGACTATCTGACGAAAAAACTCTTCGGCTCCTCCAGTGAAAGAAGATCCGATGATATTCCAGGACAACAGAATCTTTTTGATGAAGCGGAGATAGAACAGGATCCATCCCTGCTGGAAGAAGAAACTGTGATCAAGGAACATACCCGTAAAAAGAAGGCAGCCCATGAGGACCTCTTCAAAGGCCTGAAGGTTGAAAAAGTAGTAATCCCTCTTCCGGAAGAAGACCAGGTCTGTCCGGTATGCGGTACGCAGATGGTTCTGATCGGCAAGGAGTATGTTCGTCGGGAACTGGAATTCATTCCTGCCACCTGTAAGGTGATCGAATACTACAGTCAGAGTTACGGATGCCCATCCTGCAAGGAAGGGCTCGGCGATACAGAAAAACCAGTGATCATAAAGTCCCGGATTCCGGCAGCTCTGGTTGGGAAAGGTCCTGCTTCGGCATCCGCCGTTGCATGGACCATGTACCAGAAGTATGCAAACAGTCTTCCGCTTTACCGGCAGGAGAAGGATTGGAAGCAGTATGGGGCTCAAATCAGCCGGACCACTCTTGCAAACTGGGTCATCTACTGTTCACAGAACTATTTTCAGCCAATGTATGATTACTTCCACTGTGAACTGCTGAAACGTAAGTTTGCGATGGCGGATGAAACCCGGGTACAGGTGCTGAATGAGGACGGGCGAAAAGCCCAGACCCAGTCATTCATGTGGCTGTTCCGAAGCGGTGAGGACGGACTTGCGGAGATCATCCTGTATGGCTATTCCCCGACCAGGAGCGGCAGCCATGCAAAGGAATTTCTGGAAGGCTACAGCGGATATCTGGAAACGGATGGCTATCAGGGTTATAACAATCTGCCGGGGCTCAGGCGCTGCTCCTGCCGGGCGCATATCCGGCGGTACTTCATTGACGCTGTTCCCAAAGGAAAGCAGTATGATTACAGCCAGCCGGCAGTACAGGGAGTCCAGTACTGTAACCGGTTATTCGCCGTTGAGGACTCTATTAACAAAAAGTATCCCGGTGACTATGAAAAACGGAAGCAGCTGCGTCTCGAGAAGGAAAAACCTGTTCTGGAGGCTTTCTGGTCGTGGCTTGAGAAACAGAAACCCGTCCGGAATACCCGGATGGATAAAGCCATTAATTATGTATTAAACCGGCGTGATACAGCGGAAACTTATCTGGAAGATGGACGGTGCAGCTTTACCAATAATCTGAGCGAGAATGCGATCCGTCCATTCGCAGTAGGCCGGAAGAACTGGCTGTTCAGCAATTCTGTGGAAGGAGCAAATGCCAGCGCAGTAGTTTACACAATGGTTGAGATGGCAAAAGCACACGGACTGAATATTTACGGATATCTCAAATTTCTTCTGGAGCATCGGCCAAGTAAAGATATGACGGATGAACAGCTTGCAAAACTGGCGCCTTGGAGCGAAAAACTCCAATCTCTCAAAAATCGCATGTGAATTATAGTGAATTACTCCAACTCGCAAAGGGCTGGGGTAATTTTGCATCTGACCGCATTAATATTTGGCGCTTACGTTGATTCGTCTCATAACCCGCACCAGTTCCGGGAGAATCGTAAGCGTCAAATAAGAACGTGTAGTGAAATATATGGCGTTCTCCTGTAAAATCAGGGTTAGAGTTTTTAGGGGTC
>NZ_CALPCY010000127.1:0-2483 GCF_943193115.1 Otoolea muris | reverse complement strand
GGACATCCGCTCCAAGCTGATACCATTATAGAGCAAAATCAAGTTCCTGTGGAACGGTGGGTTATTCATCGCTTACGTTCCTTCTGCCTCGTATACAGATATCCTTTTTTCTAACTCAGCGTCATCCCTCCGCTCTGTTCCTCTTCCGGCATTTCTTCCCTGCCTTCGCCCTGCACACTCTTCAGGCTTTCTGATATCGCCGGTTTCTTTTCTGTATACTGGATAACGATCCCGGAAAAGTCATAGCCCACAGGCTCCAGTACTTTTTTCTCCATCATTGTCAGTAATGCCTCCGTATCAAACTTGGCCTCAAAATATAGATCCTTATCGATCTGGATCGGTACATCCATGCCTGCCGGATCCTTCCCCAGTATCGTCCGCTGCCTGCCGAATACCTTTCCCCTCAGCTGCATCAGTCTTTCATGCATGTCCTTCTGCCCGTTGCAGTGCTTCAGGATGGTCTGGACTGCCTTTTTCCATGTGGGTGTTTCTATGGTCTCACCAGAAGCAAATGTAACAGAAACCGGCCTCTTCCCTTTGAGCATGGATGGAGAACTCCTCCCCAGACAGCATTCCCTGTGCGTGATCTCTGAACGATTGTATGGGTCCCCATTCTGATACATTTGGATCATGTCATCGCATCTCTGATTTACAACCTGCAGCAGCTCTGCTCTTACTTCTTCAATCAGTTCTATATAATCCATCGAACCATCCCCTTCCTTAAGGCATAAAAAAAGAACCAGAACCTATCCCTGACTTAAGGATTTTTCTAATTCTATTCCATGTAACACCATACACTATTTTCTTTCTGTTTGTGTATGTAGTTCCTATTTTCTACTATTTTCATACACTATACACACAATACACTCTCAAAGCCTTGCTCCATATAAGGGTATGAAAACTTGCATCAAGAAGATTTTCCTTTATTTATCAGCGATTTAACACTATGCACACTTTCTTCTATTTCACTTCCTTTTGCAGCTTATTCAACGCTCTAACCAACTTCCGATTCTCCTTCTTAAAATTTTCGTTTTCGTCTAACAGCCTCTTTATTTCCCTTTGATATAACTCTACCTGTTTCTCCAGACTTTTATCTCGCACCTCTCTCTTGATCCGAGCAAGTGTTCCCTGATCCTGTTTTTCTTTCTCTTCATTTAATAGGCTTCTCACTTGCTCGTTCTTATAAAAGAATCCTTTCGACAATCCTGTATTTCTGGAGAGTTCAGATACGGATATTGTTTTTCCTTCTGACGCAGTTCTATGAATCTCAGCAATGGCAAGTTGTATCTTTTTCTCGCTTTCCCGCTGATTCGCTTCATTCATTTTGTCATACTTTGCCATCAACAGATTCCCTCCCAGACTACTTTCTTCCTGCTTGAAAAGCTCATCTGACTTTCTAGCCACTTCCTGATCAACCCATCCGATATATTTCTTTACTGTTTCATCCGTAGAATAACCCATATACTCCCGAATTGTTTGGATTGAAGTACCGTTTTGATAAAGGGCTTTACATAATTCTTTTTGGTATCCGTTTCCCTTAAATATATATTCTCCATCCAATATACCAGATTTCAGACATTGTTTCGTGATCGCCTCTTCAAAACTCCTTGCTGTATATTTTTTATCTCTGTTCAAAAAAAGCAGCCTCTCTATATCTATATGATTCTTTTCTGAATACCTCAATACAAGCAAGTGCAGGATATCCGGTATAGGAATACTCCTGTTCGTACCTGGTACCTTCATCCAGCTATCTTCATTCTCACAGTAAAAATCTACATTTCTCAGCAAGAACATCTTTCCTTTATTGATACCTGTATATAGTAGAATCAGACTCATAATACGCAACTGATCTGGAAATTCCGAAAGTTGAAGCGTAAGCAGATCCAGCTTCTTATCCAAGTTTTTAACTTCACAATTCTTCGGATAACTTTTCTTTTTATAAAAGAAAACAGGTATCGTAAAATAATTTATATCATCTTTCACCTGCAGCTATTGGAGAAATATTGTAACCGCCCGAATCTTATTATTATAACTTTGGGAGCTGATCCTTTGCATACTCAGTTTATCAAAATATTCTTTTATTGAAATGGCATCTATCGTGGTTATTGCTTTTTCCTGCTCCTCCAAATATCTAAGAAATTCTTTTATGTAGGTTTGTTTTATGCGTATTGTACCCAAATTAAGATTCGTAACTACCAAAAGATATTTTAGATACTCCTGGAGCATCTTCCGATTATCTTCCCTTCGAATATCTAAAAATGAGAAACTGTCAATTGTGCTGCTAAGGCTGTATCTTTCAGGAGAGATATTTAATTTCTCCACATACCAGACATTAGCTTCCCAGTTAATCTCTTTCGCTTCCAGAAATAATGTTTTCCTACAGAATGCAATAAATTTTGTAGCATTGTAAACGGTAGATAGTGAGTACCTATACAAGACTGGAGCAAACCTGTATGATAGAAACAGATTTGCTCCAGTCTTTT
>NZ_CALPCY010000126.1:0-2558 GCF_943193115.1 Otoolea muris | reverse complement strand
TCATGAGGTAAGCACAGTCTGTCGCCAACTTCGACAGCACCATACTCCCTCCTAAAACCGTACTTACACCTCTCAGCGTATACGGCTCGCCATAAGTTCAACTTATCGTTCTTCATCACAGGAATGAATTTTCTCATGGCACGCTGGGCATACCGCAAGTGTTTTCCGCCTGCGTTTCCGCATAAGCTTCTCCCACTCACTGTTACCCTTAAGATTTTTCAGCTTTTTCACTTGATGAATTTCCAAGTCCGTACAGTAACCGCCGCATAATTCACAAGTTTTGGTTTTCAGCTTCCTTGCAAGGCTGTTCGGTCTGTCATACCGCTTATACTGCGGCAGAACTTCTATCTGACCTGCAATGGAGTTATCCCTCCTGCCGTAGCCCTGATTGTAAAATACAGACGTTTTCGTACCCTGCTTTGTTTCGTAATTGACGGTAAAATCTCCATTCACCATATACTTCTTTTTGATTTTGGAAACTTTTGTCTTGTACTTGAATGCAAAAGTTTTCATCATGCTGTACTTCATTGCCCTGCCGAATTTCCCTATCACATAGGCGTTATCAGCAATACAGTAATAATTAAACAGTCCTCTGACCTTTGCATTGTAATCGCTTAAAATCTCAATGTCGCTCTTATTCAGAACTTTGCCACTGTGCATGGCTTTCCATTTTTCGTTACCATTTTCATCAGTTACAATCTTAATCGCCCCATATTCGAGCAATTTTTTAATCCAGTTTTCTTTCGGTACATACAGCTTCACCACGCCGCTGAACGGTCTTGTTTTCACTCCGTCCTTCCGGCGTTTAACGCTCTCACTCCTTGACACTTTGATTCTGTAGCCAAGAAATTCCGCACAGTCACTTGTATGTGTAATCTTCGTTTTCTCGTCCGAAAGCGTCAGGTTTAATTCTTCCGCAAGGAATTTCTTTACTTCCGCCTTTATGGTTTCCGCATCTTCCTTACTTCCAATAACTCCAATCAGAAAATCATCACAGTATCTTGTATACTGTATCTTCTTGAAGCCCGTATCCCGTGCGTCATATCTGGGCAGCTTTGTATATACCGCCCTTAAATCCCTGATTTCTCCTGCACGGCGTTTCCGTTCCTCCTCACCGACCTCATTCCAGTCTTTGGCATATTTCTTTTTCAAGCGTTTTGCCCTGCCCCTTGCACTTTCATATTCATAAGAAACTTTACGTCTGTCACAGCTTCCTACATCAAACCGTTCCTTCAATCCCTGCATAAACTCATCTAACTCATTCAGATAGATATTCGCAAGTATTGGACTGCACCCCGAACCCTGCGGAATGCCGAAATAGGTTTTGTTATATGTCCACTGCTCCATATATCCTGCTTTCAGAAATTTCCATATCAGATTTAAAAATGCTTCATCTTCTATCCGTTTCCTCAAAATACGGATAAGCACTGCATGGTCAAAACTGTCAAAGCACGCTTTAATATCGCCCTCGACAAACCATTTAGCGCCTGTAAATGTATTCCTAATCTGTGTCAGCGCTGTATGGCAACTTCTGTTTGGTCTGAAACCATGTGATTTTGTAGAGAAACTTCCCTCATAGATACTTTCCAGTATCATTCTGACTACTTCCTGCACCAGTTTGTCATCAGCGGAAGAAATGCCAAGCGGTCTTTTCTTATTGCCTGTTTTCTTCTTGATATACTCACGCCTTGCAGGTTTTGGCTGGTAACTCTGGTTTCGCATACTCTGGGTAATTCTGTTAATCCGAGCCATGCTAATACCGTCAATGGTCATGCCATCAACTCCCGGCGTCATACTGCCTTTGTTGGCATAAATATTTTGATATGCCAGCAGATAAAACTCCGGGTTGTATAAGTTCCTGTATAACCTCTGGTACTTATACGTCCTTTCCTGCGATTTCTCGCCTAAGCTTTTCAATACGTTAATAGGATTTCTCAATGCCTCACGCACCTTCCTTTCTTTGTATTTTCCAAACTTACTGCTTCCCTTCGCCATGTGGGCGGCTTTCCCGCATCTGGTTTTACAGCTTTCCCTGTCAATTCAGGTTCCTCAGACTACTATGGAAGCTCTGTTGCCTTGCCCTTACGGGTTTAGGCAATCTCCGTTTAGTCTAATCAAAACAATAGCTTTCCGTATTGTCGGGTACGACTTTCGCCATTTACACACTACTCATGGTTGCTCTGTCTTGAGTATTCCGCAGTTATACAAAATGGAAATACAACCGCCAAGACACTGCACGTTTCAACTCCTTTCGCGCAGGGACAAAGGCTATGCCCAAGCTCTGGCTATCGTTCAGGCAATCCAGCTTTTACCCTCATATACGGATTTTCATTCTCGCAGTAAAGCCGCTTGTCAGGAAATTTTAATCACCGCTTTACCGCCTGTCATTTAATTGACAACAACATGCTACACTCCCTGTTTTGTTTCCAAAATCAGATAAGTTGTAGAATGATAGGCTGTGGATTTCTCCACCTTAATACTTTTACCTACTCCTTGCTAAAGGGAGTATTCTGATTAGACCGCACCGCCAATAAATCGGCGGTTTACGGACGCACCAT
>NZ_CALPCY010000125.1:0-2599 GCF_943193115.1 Otoolea muris | reverse complement strand
TAAATCATCCGTTTTTGTCCGGATGTATCTACCCTTTTTTCATTCTATAACTGTCCGAGTTTTCGGACAGTCTCCCCTTGTCTTTCATCTAAGCCTATCAAGACTATTCCCAATTTAAGATACTAATACTGTTAAGCCATTCTTCTATTGATTCCCTTGAAGTTCCACTGGCAAACCTTTCACCATCAAGCCACTGTACAGATTCAGAGCAAAGAGAGTGAAGATTACTTGCACTGGAACCAACTCCACTGCTATGTGAAGTACAGAATGGAATAATGGTCTTTTCTGAGAAATCGTAGTTCTCTAAAAAGGTACTGATAATCCGTGGCGCCTGTCCGTGCCATATAGGGTAGCCGAGGATGATCGTATTATATTCCTCCATATTCTCCACACTGCCAGAAATCCCTGGACGTATGTAAGGATCGTTCTGCTCCTGATCTGCCCGACCATTTGTATAATATGCTAAATCCTCCTCCGTATAAGGGTCTTCCGGCACGATTTCATAAAGATCGGCGTTTAGAATTTCCGCCGCATATTCTGCCAATAGCTTTGTCGTTCCAGTAGCAGAAAAATACACTACTAAGGTTTTTGTTCCCATATCCGACTCCTGTTCCGGCTCTGAAACCGCTTCTGATGACTTCTGAATTTCTGTTCCGGAACCTACTTGTTCATAATCCGTAGATTGTTCTGTCTGTTCTTCAGTTTGCGGCAGAGTGCTTTCCACTCCATTTTGGGCTTCATTATTTCCACATCCAGTCATAATAAAAAGCAGCAAGAATGAAAGCACAATGCAAATCTTATTTTTCATCTTATCGCCGCCTTTCTTCCAGAGTTTTCAACAAATATGTCATATTCCGGCCAAGATTTCTCATGGTTTCCATTCCTTCTTCATCCTTCTGCACATCCCCCGGCATCTGTCCATAAGCCATAGGCCAATAGGAAGATCCAACCACAAACATATTCTGTAGCATAAAAAAATGATTCATTGCATCAAGTGCGGCGATTGCACCGCCCCTGCGGGCTGCCGTAACGGACGCGCCTACTTTATATTTAAGTAGATCCGCATCGTTGTTCATATCTGCTACCACGGATGCACGTTCCAAAAACGCCTGCATATTTGCGGAAATATTTGCAGTATATACCGGTGAGCCAAGAATGATCCCATCAGCCTGTTTCATTTTTTCAAAAATCTCCTGAAACTGGTCTTTTTTATGGACACAGTTTTTTCTTCCGCCGCAAGCCCAACAAGCCTTGCAGGGTTCAATGATTTTTCCGGAAAGCTGCGCCATCTCCGTTTCAATTCCTTCCTTATGCAGTTCCTCAAACACAGTATTGATCAGGATTGCTGTGTTTCCGTCTTTTCTTGCGCTGCCGTTAATCGCTAAAACTTTCATATGCCGCCTCCGCTTTACAAATTTTTTTAGTACCAATCATGTTTCTCGCCACGGTCAAGGGCATTGATACGCCCCATTTCCTCCTCCGTCAATTCAAAATCAAACAATTCCGTGTTTTCCTGAATATGATCGGGATTGCTGGAGCCGGGAATGACTACGACACCCTTTTGCAGATTCCACCGAAGAATAACCTGCGCCGATGATCTCCCATGCGCTGCTGCAATTTCCGAAATCACTTCATTCCCAAGCAGCTCTGCCGTATACCCCCTGCCGCCAAGCGGATACCAGCCCTGCGCCACAATCCCAAGACTGTGAATGTATGGGATTACATCGTTCTCCTGATAATACGGGTGTATTTCATTCTGCACCAGAGCCGGGGTAATGTTTATCTGCGGTAAAAATTCGTCCAGTTCTTCCACATACCAGTTTGATAACCCAAGCGAACGGATTTTGCCGTCTGCAACCGCTTTTTCCATTGCAAGGTAAGCCTCCACATCGCCTGTTCCGGGGTGGTGGAGCAGCATCATGTCAATGTAGTCTATATCTAATTTGGCAAGCGCCTCCTCAATCGCCGCTTCCGGATCGGAAAACTGGTTCGGGTACAGCTTTGTAATGACAAAGATTTCCTCCCTCGGTATGCCGGAGTTCCTCACAGCCTCCCCCACACTTTCCTCGTTATGGTACATATAGGCAGTATCAATCAGGCGGACGCCGCTGTTTAATGCCGCCGTGACAGACTCCACACAAGTATCCCCGGTCAGGCTGTATGTGCCAATCCCATATATGGGCATTTCATACCCACTGTTCAGTAAAACTGTCTTTGTTTCAAAGTTAAAAGAAATATCTCCTGTCATTGTATTTCCATCTCCCTGTGTCTGCTGTTCCTGCCCGCCAGCCATATCATTTTCCGTTTCTGCCTCAGTCTGTGCGGTTTCCGATGCTGCTGACTGCTCCTGTCCTGTCTGCTCTGTTGTTTCTACACTTTCTGCCTGCCTATCCTGCTCCGACACTTTATCCGTAAGGGAATCCGTCTCTGTCCGTTTGCCACAGGCTGATAGCGAAACGATAAGCAGGCAAGCGAGTATAAGATTAAACAGACGTTTCATACCGCTCCTCCCTTTCTGTATGATAACTTCTCGGAATCTTCAGCCCTTATTTCATGGGGCTTTCAGAACCTATTTTTCAAAAATCACCCACTTTTTTCT
>NZ_CALPCY010000124.1:0-2647 GCF_943193115.1 Otoolea muris | reverse complement strand
GTAGCCAGAATGGAGAGCATAAACAATAACGCCACGCCAGAGGTAAAAGAGCAGCTTAAGAGCGGCAATATGGGTATCACTGCTGCTTATGAGGCTGCAAAGCTGCCGCCAGAAGAGCAGAAAGCCATTGCTGATAAAGTGGCAGCAGGCGAGGACATAAGGGCAAAGGAGATAGCCGCAAAGGTGGCAGAGAAAAAGGCGGGCGACGATTACGAAACGCCACACCCAGAAAGCATAACTTCTTTGTGCTATTCCTGCCAGAGATATAAGGACTGCAACGTAAAAACTGGGACTTGCGAGAAGTGCGACCAGTACATAAACAAGGCAGAGGCAGAAAAGACCGACGAACAGCGGTATAACGAAGAGCAGGACAGAATAGACAAGCAGACCAGAAAGAAATTGCAGCAGCAGGCAGACAAGGAAAAAATGGAAAATCTGCCAAGTGACAGAAAAACAGAGGATAAAGTACATGAGATAAAAATAGCAGCGTCTTACTATGACGACGTTACAAGCGGCAGGAAACGCTTTGAACTGCGGAAAAATGACGGAGGCTATAAAGTGGGCGACAGCCTTAAAATGCTGGAATTTGACGAGGGAAAGCACACGGGGCGCATAATTGATGCAGATATTATTTATATGCTGGAAGATTATGCAGGGCTGGAAGAGGGCTATTGTATTCTGGGAATTGATGTGAAAGCGTTTAGCGGAATGGTGTCCGAAACGGACACGGGGGGGCAGAGCAGATAGCGGGACAAATGAGCATTGAGGATTACCAGAAAGGCGGGCAGGCAGGAAATGAACAGACGGCAGCGGAAAAAGAAGAGTAAGCAGCAGGAAATAACAATTTTCATAGGCTGCGAAAAGGTAGCCAAAGTAGGGGACTACCGAAAAATGAAAGAAAGCATAGAGTACCAGCTTAGAGCGGGCAGCGTAGTTTTGCTGCCTGCCTATCTGCACGTTGAGGCAATTATACAGCAGCGGGGCAGCAGGCGTATTGAGATTAAGCAGGAAAGCGAGGTAAAACGGCATGAAGTATAGGCAGTGGAAAAAGAATTATAAAAAATTGCATGGAGTAAACCCGCCTTTAGAACTGGATAAGCGCAAGCAACGCAGACTTGCGAAAAAGGCAGTTAAGACTATAAGACTTGTGGACTTTACGGCAGCAGCCACAAGAGCGGCAGAGGCACTTACAAACGCTTTTGCATCTGTAATGCGGGGGCTGGGCGGTGCTTTTGATACGGCAGGGACGGTATGCAGGAATGTTGCGGATAATGTGCAGCCGATAGAGATTAAGGGGCGTGTATTCAGCTGGCAAGTAAGAGAGTACGGCAGTGGTCTTTATGCAGTGTATGAGATAAACGCACTGGGCGGCGCTGACGAGCTTAGAGCCGTTACATATAGCCAAAAGGCAGCAGAAAAGATAGCGGAGATATTAGAGAGCGACCACTTAGAGCATATAAGGCAGACAAGCCCAGATAGGATACAGCGCAGGAATGATGCAGCAGACGGCTTACGGGCAGCAGTCATTACGGCGTATGAAAGCGGGGTGCTAAAATGAGCGAAAAAGGCAACGGCTGGATTTATGTAAATCCTTACCCAGAATACGAGGAATTATTTAAGCGTATTGAGGCGGCATTAGGATTTAAGTTATTTACATGGCAAAAGAGCTTTATAGTTTTGGGACATTTCAGACGGTACGGGGAAACAACAGCAATGATTTTAAAAGAATTGCTGGATACAGAGGCAGCGCCATTAGATTACACAAGGCAGGGTATGAGCCATAGAGAAGATTTTTATAGACGGGAGCTTAGAGGGATACAAGAGCGTCTGAAAGATGCGGGGATAAAAACAAGGGTAGTGTTTTGGAGTGCAGAAGATAAACAGAGATACAGAGAGAGCTACAAGGGGACTTGCGAAAAGCGGGACTGTAGGCGCTGCCCGTTTCCACCGTGCAGGAAAGGAGCGGGCGGGCATGACTAATATTTTATTGATTATTGTTATTCTGCTGCTGGTAGACATTTACGGGCAGCTTAAGAAACTGAATGAAAGGCAGGGTAAGGAAGATGCAGGAAACAACGATTGAAGTAACGCCAGAGGTAGAGCAGCTGATACAGAAAGCAGCACGGGCAGCAGTAGCCGAGTACAAGCGGCAGGAAGAAAAAGAGCGTAAGCGTGATAAGTACCACAATACTTTTACGCTTATGAAATGCTACCGTGATGCCGCTTTCCATATCGAGAACGCCATAAGCGACGGCGAGCAGTTAGAGCTTAAGGGAATGACCGACGAGCAGCAGAGGACGTACTTAGAGAGCGTGAGGCGCAGCCGCTTTAAAACTCTGATTATGACAGCGCACATAGACAAGGTGGTAGAAGAGATAGAACATAGGCGCAGAATGGCTGGCAGGGAAATAGAGTATAAGGCTTTTGAACTGTATTTTATGCAGGGCTGGGACTATGAGGCAATAGCAGAGAAACTGGGAACGGGGAAGAACACGCCGAGGCGCTGGGTAACTGGCATAATCAATGAGTTGTCGGTACTGTTATGGGGCATAGACGAGGATAAGCTAAAATAGCAGGCTGGCAGCAGGCGTGGTAATACCGTGGTAAAAACGTGGTGTTTACATGGGAATTTGAAAGCTGTATAATG
>NZ_CALPCY010000123.1:0-2775 GCF_943193115.1 Otoolea muris | reverse complement strand
CAATAAGCAGGCAAAAATATATGAGGCTCTCGGAGTGAAGGTACCAACCTCGTCATGTTAACTCCGAGAATCCAGGTTTCATGGAAATTTCTGTGTTCAAAGGGTTTCACAGGCGCCCGGTTGCTGACCAATACTTCTCTATAATCACATTCGGGACGTGCGTTTTTTATATAATCGATAAGAGCCATAAGCAATTCATCACTAATGGGTAATGAAACATATTCACCGGTTTTAGACTGTACAAAACCAATAGTTTTCCTTTTCCAATCAATGTCATCCAGAGTAAGCCGGCATATATCGATACACCTCATTCCAAGGGTTGCTGCCAAGAGGAGAATCAGGTAATCTCTTTTCCCATACAACGTTTCGGTATTGATGCTTTGAAGCAGTTTTGTTATACATTCCGGCGTGAAATACGAAGGATATGAATTCTTGGTGTGAATTGAAATAACCGGAAACATCTGAGCTAAATCCTTACTGCACAGTTCCTTTTGGCTCATATAAGCGAGAAGGCTCCTAAGCAAATACTGATAAGCCTCTTTTGTCGTTATAGAGTAGTAGGATCTGCTTGCCAAAAATCCATATGCATGCTCGGACCGTATGTCGCTGGTATTTTTTATCCCGATGCTTTCGAAATACTTAAATACTTTTCTCGCAGAAAATTCCTTGCCCTTTAAGGTTGTATCCTTAAGTCCTCTTTCTGTTTCATGTGCAATGTAGCCATCTAAAACACCCTCAAAATATTCAAGTCTCATGTCTTTTGAAAGTCGTTTTTTCTGGCGGATTTCACCGTACAATTGAAATTCGTACAACATCCATATGTGACGCTGGAGATAATTCTCAGCCATTGTCAGATTTTCAAAATCAACCCACTTATGCTTGTGATGTTCTAACAGGAACTGCTTTCCAAGATCAAGTGAAAAATAATCAATCTCCTTCTTTCTGCAGTACTTGATAAAGACTTTATAATAAGCCAAGTATCTTTCCCGGGTACTTTCTTTGTAGCCAATGAGCTTAAGGTGATCCATCAGCCCATTTACTAATTCTTCAATAGTTACCTCGTGTTGCTCCATATAGGAACCCCCTTTCTGTGATTTGTAAGAGGTATTCTATATGGAATATTATGCTGAGTAAACAGAAAGAAAATCATAGGTTTTATTAATGATTGCAGATAGTTACTCTGCATAATATTTAACTCCGCATTAGATACCTGCCCGTCGCTGGGGACTTTGACGATCAATGCTTTGGCCGCTTCGGACGAGGTGATCATTACGGTGAATCCCCAGCTTCTGGCCATGATGGGGATGCAGGACTTTCTCCGGACGGTGGTGAGGATCAGGAAGCGGATCAATCCGAAGCTGGGCATTGCGGGCATCCTGATGACCATGTGCGAGTCCAGGACGAAGCTGTGCAGGGTTCTGACGGAGGAAGTGACGGAGAGCTTCCAGGAGCAGATACGGGTGTTTGAGACGAGGATTCCCAGTACGGTGAAGGTGGGGGAGAGTATTTATTACAGCCTGCCGGTGGCGGAGTACAGCCCGAAGGCGAGTGCGGGGATGGCTTATAAAAAGTTTGCAAAGGAGCTGGTTTCGTATGAAGGCTAATGGGACGAAGAGGAAGATTTTTAATGACGCTGTGGATCTTCTGGCGGGGGCGGAAGAGGTTTCCGCTCCAGAGAATGGAATCAGGATGCTGCCCATTGACAGTATCCGTCCGTTTCGGAAGCATCCTTTCCGGCTGTATGAGGGGGAGCGTCTGGAGGACATGGTGGAGAGCATTAGGGAGCATGGCGTTCTGAATCCGGTGATCGTGTGGCAGGAGGGGGACGGGTATGAGATGCTGGCCGGGCATAACCGGCAGCTGGCAGGGAAGCTGGCCGGGCTGGCGGAGATTCCCGCTATCGTGAAGCCGGACCTGACGGAAGAGGAAGCCTATGTCTATGTGATCGAGACCAATGCAATACAGAGGGGCTTTGCGGAGCTTCTGCCGTCCGAGAAAGCAGCGGTGCTGGCGGAGCGGTATGAGAAGATCAGCAACCAGGGGAGGCGGAATGACATTCTGGAAGAGATTGCCAGGCTGAACGGGCAGGACACGGCGGGGATCTGTGGACATGATGTCCAAACGGATTATGCGGAAAATCCTTCATTTATGCGGTTTATGGCTACTTTGAAAGATATTTTACCCCAATAAATACCCCAATTTTATAAATTTATGCGATTAAGTAAATGTTGTTATTATGTGTGATATATCGTTGATATAGAAAATGTGGATAAAAGAAACATGGTTATTTCCAAGGTTCTATATATTGCATTGGTGAATGCGCTTGTTTCAATATATTGTATAAAAATTAGTTTAAATTAAAAAAAGACTATTGACTTGTTGCGACATATGTTTTATGATAGATGTGTAAATTAAATAATGAATGAGCCAAGACGCATTGACGCAAGAGCCAGTTGACTTGTAATAAAGTTACAGATATGGGCTAATCGTGATTTATGCGGATGGAAAGAATAGTGCCAGTCACAAGTTGCAGTGCCAGATTAGTATACTTATAAATATAGTCTGGATTGTGATTTATGAGGTTGGTACAGATAATTGAATTATGACGACCCATGAATCGGCATGGGTGAAGGGCTAAGTGGTGCCAGAGATTTGTAAGTATATTTTACAAGTCTCTGGCATTTTTTTGTTTTTTCAGCAGAAAGTCCAGCTAAGAAATGTCAATAGGTAAAATGAAAAATGTTTAAAAAGTTTTTTTCAAGCAACTGATGTAAA
>NZ_CALPCY010000122.1:0-3045 GCF_943193115.1 Otoolea muris | reverse complement strand
GGAAAGCATTGGGATTGTCCCGCAGGGCATTGGCTGAACAAGTCAGTATTGATCCCCGGTATCTTGCAAATATAGAAAACAGCGGCGATCTTCCCAGCGTCCCGGTACTTTATGAGCTGGCGAGGATATGCAAGCTCCCCATAGAACGCTACTTCCACCCGGAAGCAGAGCCAGAGGGCAGCGAACAGCGCCAGAGGGTCGGCCACAAATTAAAGCTGTGTCCCGAACCGTATTTGCCGATTATCGAGGGAGCCATTGACGGAGCTATCAAAATCAAAGAGTAGAGGACGTGAAAAGCGTTCTCTATTTTTTGTGCTTTTATCGCTTCCAGCCCGCATTTGGCGGGCATTTTTTTGTGGCGGAAACGCCTTATAGACGTAGAAACGGTAACGTAGCAAGCATAGGAAAAGAGTACCCTTTTCCGTATTTCTGCCCGCCTTGTCGGTCAGAAATTGCTTGTTGGGAAGTGTCCCAAACCCTCTATGAGAACGGAAAGGAGCGAAAAACCATGAACGGACGCAAAAGGACGGTACAGGTCAAATTCTATGTGACAGAGGAAGAAAGGAAACTGATTGAGGAAAAAATGAAGCTCGTCCCCACAAGCAACATGGCGGCGTATCTGCGCAAGATCGCCATTGACGGGTACATTATCCAAGTAGACCACACGGATATAAAGGCAATGACAGCGGAGATACAGAAAATCGGCGTGAATGTCAATCAGATTGCACGTCGCGTAAACGCGACGGGGAACGCATGCAAAGAGGACATAGACGAAATTAAGGGGGTGCTTGCGGAGATATGGCGGTTACAAAGATTAAGCCTGTTAAAAGCACTCTAAGCAAAGCCCTTGACTATATCGAAAACCCGGACAAGACGGACGGAAAAATGCTGGTGTCCTCTTTTGGGTGCAGTTATGAAACGGCAGATATTGAGTTTGGCTATACCCTCTCACAAGCGCGGGATAAGGGAAACAATTTAGCTTTTCACTTGATACAGTCCTTTGCGCCGGGGGAAGTGGACTATGAGAAAGCCCATGAGATCGGGCGGCAGCTTGCCGACGCTGTAACAAAGGGGCAGCATGAGTATGTATTAACGACGCACATTGACAAGGGGCATATCCATAACCACATTATTTTTTGCGCGGTCAACTTCGTAGATTATCACAAGTATGTTTCCAACAAGCGGACGTATTACGGCATACGGAATATGAGCGACAAGCTGTGCCGGGACAACGGGCTTTCCGTGGTCGTCCCCGGCAAGGGAAGCAAAGGAAAGAGCTATGCGGAGTACCAAGCGGAGAAAACGGGGACAAGCTGGAAAGGCAAGTTAAAAATTGCCGTGGACGCGCTCATTCCCCAAGTTTCCAGTTTTGAGGAATTATTGCAGCGGTTACAGGTGGCGGGCTATGAAATCAAACCGGGAAAATATGTGTCGTGCCGCGCACCGGGGCAGGAACGCTTTACCCGCCTTAAAACCCTCGGCGCGGACTATACAGAGGAAGCCATAAGGGAACGGATAGCGGGCAAGCGTACCCGCGCCGCCAAAGCTCCAAAGGCAGAGCGTAAGGGCGTTAATCTTCTCATTGACATTGAGAACAGTATCAAGGCGCAGCAGAGCCGGGGATATGAACAGTGGGCGAAAATCCACAATCTGAAACAGGCGGCAAAGACTATGAACTTCCTCACCGAAAACAGGATTGAACAGTACGCCGATCTGCTCACCCGGATAGAGGAAATCGCCACAGCAAGCGAACAGGCGGGGGACGGCTTAAAGGACGTGGAAAAGTGGCTTTCCGATATGGCGGTGCTTATCAAGAATGTCACTACCTACCAAAAGACAAAGCCCCTCTATGAAGCCTACCGTAAAGCCCGGAACAAGGAGAAATACCGGGCAGAGCATGAACGGGGTATTATCCTCCATGAAGCGGCGGCAAAGGCACTAAAAGCGGCGCAGATCGGCGGCAGGCTCCCCAACGTCCCCGCCCTGCAAGCAGAGTATGAAAAGCTCCAAGCGCAGAAAGAAAGCCTTTACGCCGATTATGGCAAGCTGAAAAAACAGGTTGCGGAATACGACGTTATCAAGCGGAATATTGACAGCATTTTACAGGCAGAGAAGCAGACAGAACGAAAAAGAGAAACAGAACGGTAATAAAGTGCTATATCGTGGAAAAAACAAGAAAATTATGATAAAATGAATATGTCCTTAGATTTAGAAAGCAGGTGTAAGCATGAAAACAAGAAAGAAAAAAAGTAAATATTTGATATATAACGAAAACACAAAGCTACTTGAAGTAAAAGCTGATACCAAAAGTAAATTTCAAACTTTTTTAGAGAGAAAGAAAATTTACTTTGAAACAGTTATGATGTTAGCTCTTTCTATTGCAGGAGTTATAGTGTCAATCGTTAGTGTTAAAGTTGCAATGGTTGCAAATGATATATCTTTGAACGAACAACGGATAGAAGATTTAGAAAAACAACCCGCTTTTATTTTAGATATAGAAGCTGATGAGGATAAAATGAAATATGTTATTAAAAATGTTGGTGGAGATATAAAGTATGGGAATGTGTTTGGTGATGTAGTGCTTATTATCGCTGTTTATGATGAACAATATGATTATTTAGGAAAAGGGTATATTCTTTTAGGGGGATATTTGGAAAAAGACTTTTCTACATATGACTTTGAAACGAATAGTTTTGAAATGTATAGCACATTAGAACCAAAACCAGTCACACAATGGGTAGATAAAATCCAAGAGATAATAATAAAGCAAGGTTTTTTTTGTGGGATAGAGTGTACAGAGTATTTCGATTTTATGTATACTGATTATAAACAAGAAATGATTAAGAAAACTATGGTAGTTCAAGGGGGTATTATTAAGGATATAGAAAATACTGGTGATTATGAGTTCAAAATACGTGTGGATATTGATGATTTGGAAAATGAACAAATATGTAGTGAAATAAAAGAACAATTAGAACATTTGGTAAGATATAATAGTCTCTACAATTAGAAAAAACCGGGACGCGGCAGCTATCATATAGCCAC
>NZ_CALPCY010000121.1:0-3067 GCF_943193115.1 Otoolea muris | reverse complement strand
GGTGGTTTTGTCAATAAAATTCAGGTGGTTCGGCTAAGTGTGGCGAAAATTCATCGTCACGTTTTCGAGAATCCGGGCTAAATACATTGTTCTCTGTCCTCCTCCTTTTTTATTTTGAAATGAGTAAATCCGATTCCAGCAGATAATTGCTAATGCCATGCCCCTCTCCTCTGTAGATTTTGAAAGCAAACCAACTCATATCAATCCATTACAGGCAAAATCTTATAATAATTTTCTTAATTCGTCCGCTTCTTGTTCCGTTAGCGTTCCTTCTCCAATAAAAGCGCACATCAAGCGGCTGATCGAATTTCCGTAGCATTCTTTTACCATTTTCTTTGTCCAATTATGAATATGCTGTTCCTTCGTACAGGTAGCATAATATGCGTTGTATGGAGTTGCGCTTTTATCCGCTTCAATCATTCCCATTCTCTGCAGGTTCGCTAAATAAGTACTTAATGTCTGTACCTTCCAGGTCTTTTTCCATTCATTCAGTGCAACTGACATAATTTCTCTAAAGGTCATAGGTTTCTCTGCCTGCCAGAGTAATTCCATGATTTGAGATTCGGTATTGGTCAAACCATATGTTTTATTCATTCTGTTCTATCCTTTCTGCTAAAAGTTAATGTGGGCATTCTTTATAGATGTGTATATTTTTTTCATCTCCTACTTTTACAAAGCCACACAAAGCACAAATTTGCGCATCATATTCTATTACAGTGCATCCACCACTACTGTTCTTTGTATGTTTTTTATAAATACCGTTTATGTATTCATGAGAACAAGTTGCCCGTTCTGATAAGTTCGATTCCTTTATTTCACATATTTCACCTGCATCATCAATAAAATATTGATCGTAAGGCATAGATTCATTAACCGTATCTCCTACTATGATTATATCATCAAAAGAAAAAGTATTATCCTTCTGACTAGTTACTATATTTGGAGCTTCATACGCGAAAGCAGTCAAACCACCTGCCATACAAATGATAATCATTGATACAATAGAAAAAATCATTTTATTTTTTCTGATATTTCTCATTTCCATAATTCTCCTTTTCATTGTCCTTTGATGCCCCTTGTCTGCGATACCAACAAATAAAGAATAACTATTATCTGGTGCTTTTCTGGAAGCTGCCTGTATCAATAGTTCGCCATATTCTCTACGTCCAACTTCTCCCTTATCTTGCAGAACACCATTATCACAATACATTTCTCCAATAGCAGAAAGTTCATGATATAAAAAATAGCTGAGTGGGTTAAACCAATGAATTGCAACGACCAGCAGTCCTAAATATTTTACTAAGATATCATTACGCTTTATATGTAGCAATTCGTGTTTTATCATATACCGAAATGCTTTTTTATCCATTTCTCTTTCGTAATAAGCAGGAAACCATACAGTTGGAAAAATAACGCCGCTTGTTACAGGTGACCGACAATATTCAGAGCAAATAAATCGAATCTGTTTTTTTATGTTCAATTCCTTTTGTATTTCTAAGAAAATTTCTTGAAGTTCCGTATTTTCAATTTTATTTTCTCCAACTATATATAATTTCTTGAACTTTTGATTTTGAACAAAAAATCTTGAGTAAATTACACTGGATATAAGCATACATAATACAATCATGAAAAACATCATATATATATTAGGCGATAACTGTATAAGTCCATTTTCAATATATATACTATATGTTAAATCGAAGCTTGACGGTTTCATGGCAAATATTTTATCCCACAACGCCGGAAACAGTGCCTTTAATAATTTCAACACATAATACTTACATTCTGCAACAGGGATTAAGTAAAAAAACATAGCTATTTTTAATATTCTATATCTCCATATCAGCGGAAAATATCTTTGAGCTAATGGATAGAATAAAACATAAAGTATCATAATAACACTACCAGACAAAGACATCATAAATAAAATATTCCGAAACATGTTTGCTCTACCTCCCTATAATTATTTTATGTTTTCATGTCCCGCCTCCTCATATAATAATTTCCTTAATTCTTCAACATCTTTTTCTGACAATTCATCAGTTCCCAGAAAATTTTTTATCCTATGTGCAATGGAGTTTTCTTGATAGTTAATACCTCTTTCTTTTGCCAGCCTCACCTCTAATTCCCTTTTTGTATAGAGTGCATAATACATTGAAGGTTCTCTCACGTCTATCATTCCAAGTGCTTGTAACCTGTTTAGACAGACTTTTACATTTTGTTGTTTTTTTAACTTTGTCCAGCCGGTTCCAACAGCCAATGCAATCACATCGACAGAAAGCGGCCTATTGGCCAGCCATAATAATTCTATTACCCGATATTCCTTGTGCTTTAAACCGAGTTTTTTGTTTACTAGCAACGCCCCCCCCTTTCATATCCCGCAAAGGGATTATCATGGCGCTTTAATTATATAAGCGACGTAAAATACTTCAATACCTTAATTGTACTACTGCTTTTTAGTATACTTCTGTTATATTTTAAGCCATTTGGCCCTTTTTGTCAATTCAATTTTTCGTAATTTTCGCTGGTTCATAAATAGTATCCATATATGGGGATTCAGGTTATCGAAATTTTCCGATAACATCCGTTATACCGAAACCCATGTTATACCGAAATATGAAAAAAGCGTTGAAAATACAGGAGCTTCTTTAGAAAAATTCGGTATAATTTTTTTAATGTCCCTATACCGCTACGTTCAAAGAATCAAGTTCGGCGATAGATAATTCGGTATAATCATTTGCTCTCTTTTTTCATAAATCTTGTGATTTTGAAATTAGGGCAAACCACATAAACACAATATCTTGATTTTATAGCAGTTCAATATTATACCGGAAATTCATAGTCGATGCGTGCTTATGGTCGTGAGTAAGTCCGCATCTGTGAAAAAGTTATACCGAAATATTATCAGGCAGATGCGATGAACAAAGGCTTTTGGGGATGCTTTCGGTATAATATGAAATTCGGTATAACGAAGTTTATACCGAATTCAGTATAATTGTAGTTATAGGAACAAAATTTTTATCGGAACAAGTTACAAGAATCCTTGAAAATACAAGGATACAGCGGT
>NZ_CALPCY010000120.1:0-3111 GCF_943193115.1 Otoolea muris | reverse complement strand
TCATATGTAACATACATGGCAGATTGGCTCCTTTCCATTATGGAGGTGGCCAACGATACGCCCCTACCGGCTCCCGGGTAAGCATATTATATTATCAATGTACAGCAATCTTAATTTGACAAATTATTCAATCTGGCATATAATATGCTTAACAGGACAGCCGGAAGATAGATGAAGCCTATCCGCTCCGGTGCAAAGTCAACAGTTACTTAAAGCAAGCTGCCTACTCCGGCCAAGAGACAAGGCGGCTTGCTTATTTTTTATATTCCAGAATCGCTACGATAAGAATCGCCACGGTCAATATAACCATGAATTCTTCATATGTACTCATAAGCGTTCATCCTTTCCACAGGATAGGGAACGGATTGCTGCACGCCTCCCCGGCTGCCCGGTTAAGCATATTATATTGTCATGGTGCAGGCATTTAAAATTTTGTTCTATGCAATTTCTTCAATTAATCAAATCTTACTTATGTAGTCTTTTAATAAATGAATCTCTAATTATCGTATCGTATTTACTTAATGTTAAAATCGAAGAACTGAAAATTAAAGTAGTAACCTCACATAACATTTCGTATGTGCATAGATTGTATGGGCCAATAAACTCTTTGTAAACATCTAACAGTATATTTTCATTATAGTAATCCTTTAATCCACATATAGATTTGACAACATAGCTGTCTACTATTAATGGGGAGTAGCTTTTCATAATTTGTTCATCATTTAGTTTAAGTGTTTTTTTAGATTTGATTAAATAATTATTTTTACATCCACTAAGAGACAGCAATAAATTTTTGAATAGTGCTTTTAACGCATCAATAAAGCATTCTCCATCAAAGAATAATTTATAAGAACTAATATATAAATTTTGCAATTGATTATATTCAAACGTAGATGTTTTAAAATCCGATTTTTTTATATTTAATATCTTTGAGTTTAAAAGTGAAAGTATTATTTCATTGAAATCTTTTGTCCCATTACTTTTATCCTTTTCGCTTTGATATTCCCAGGGATATATGCCCCATTCAGGATGCTGTTTTAATACTATATAGTCGTGGTGGATTTCTATATATTCTTTACCTGTTTGGGATAGAGAAAAGTAATTTTCATTCATTATGGGTAGTTCATTCACATTAATATGAAGTAGTATATATTCTATTAATTCACTTTTCTTCCCATTTTTCTTTAAACCTCTTTCAGATAAAATGTCTTTTAATTCGGATACCTTCATTAAACCGAGGACTTCTTCTGGATGGGACAAGGTAATCAATCCTTCATCTTTGAGCTCATTAAAATACATTGGTATGTTAATTATACCATATTCATAGTAAAAATATTCTGGGAAGGAATCATCTTCTTTATATGGACGTTTTTTAAACATATGTAGAAATATGGTTTTTATGTAATCAGCGCTGGGTCGATTATGTTCTTGTTGAACCGGCTCTTTTTCGGTTTGATTTTTTTTGGCCTTAATTGGATAAGATACTTCCTTATCCGTTATAGGCTTTTTACTAACATTGAATATAGTTTTTGTGGTAACATTAATCCTTTTGTCCTTTTTTGTTCCTTTATGTAAAAGAATTATGCCACCAGATAAACATAGTAAAGAAAATGCAATACCAATAAATATAGTAAGAATATTTTGAGCATAAAAAACAAGTATTGCTCCAACTGCGCCACCTAATATTAGCATCAAACCTAAAAAGCACAAAGACACTTTTAATACGACTTTTCTAATCTTTTTCATAAAATTACCTGTGTATTTATTGCAATCTTAATTTTATTAATTCTTTTGGATACCCAGTGCAATTGCAAAATTGTTCCTGCGTGAATCCCTTATAATCCATCAGCATTTCATCTGTAATTAACAGATATGCGGCAAATAAATTCGCACGTTTTTCAAATTTGGAAATAGATAAAAGCGTTTTATTCCTGATGAAATAACAGTTTACTTTGCGATCGAGTACAGCGTGGCCGAGTTCATGGGCCATTACAAGCTTTTGCTCCTCCCTGTCCAGTTCATCACTGAGAAAAATGTATCTGTGATTTTTAAGGAACATATAACAACCGGAAAATTTACAGTTTCCGAATTGGTATAATACTCCGAGCCGATCCGCAATCTCAAAAGGATCGGATGTCCGGAAATGGCGGACATAGTACATAACAAGGCGCTTAACCCGTTCAGTTTCCCCCATAAGTCATCACCTACTTTTTATACTTTTTGGGAGTATATTTTTCTTTATTGATGATCTTGAGCCGCCTCAGAGCAATTTCCAGTTCGTCCCGGAACAGTTCAGCCGCTTCCGGATCGAGCTCTTCACCGTCAAAGCTTGCCGGGCCAGCTTCGCCAGATGAAAGCTTTTCCATGATATTATTTAAATCTTTTGCGATGTCCCGTTCATCCCGAGGAGTAAGGGCGGGCCCCTTTTTTTCAGGCTCTTCCTTTCCACTCATTAAATAATCTATAGTTACTCCAAAATAATCAGCGATTTTTTGAAGCTTGTCTTGTTTCGGAACACTACGCCCGTTTTTCCAATCTGAAAATGTAGATCCAGCTATACCAGTAGCTTTAGATACCTTATACGCTGTGACTCCATATTTTTCCAGTAATTTCACAAATATTTCATACATAAAAGCACCTCTAAAAAATATTTATGAAATCATAATCAAAAGCACTTGACTATTTATGATAACCGTGGTATAGTAAATCCATGGTTATGAAATCATAAATAAAAGCACTAAATAAAATGATTTTCATAATCAATTCGGAAATGTTAATGTTTTAATGTGGTAATTGAAATATATCACATTTCCGAAATAATTGCAACCGTTATTTATGAAAATATTATTATTTTTTTTAGGAGGTGAGAATTTGTATGAAAAGTTTGCTGCTTTATTACAAAAGCAGAGCATAACAACATATCGAGTTTCAAAAGATACCGGGATACCTGCAAATACGTTCACTGATTGGAAGAACGGCCGTAGCAAACCAAAGGCAGACAAGCTGGCGGTGCTGGCGAAGTATTTCGGAGTATCTATTGAGTATTTTTTAGAGTAGAGAAAGGTGGAAGAGTTTACACATAGATAAAAATATAAATTCAGGGAAGGTGGC
>NZ_CALPCY010000119.1:0-3130 GCF_943193115.1 Otoolea muris | reverse complement strand
TTTACCTGTTCGCTAATCGCAGTCATGTCTGTATTCCCTCCTGTCAGTATTTTGCACTTCCCCATTTTCTTCAAAGAATGGGGAATAGTCTCCGAAGCTTATCTGCCCCGGGACATTGCTGTCCTTCATCCACCAGGAGAAAACATCATATCCTGTTTTCCACCTGGTTAGCCCCCCTGTCCCGTGGATGGCCTCCAGCATTTTCCCGAACGCCCTGATATATGCCCTTTTGTATGTTGGGAAATCAGCAAACTCTTTCCACCTGCCCTTTCCAGCCATCGGGCAGCCGACACACCCAACACGGTAATAGCCCATTTTGTACAGGGGATTATGAAGCGTGCATTCATTCCAGTAATACTCCCAGATATCTTTATCCGGCCAGTCCAATATAGGGTTCAGGATCATATCTGATTTCATTTCACACCGCTCTGTCAGGGCCCTCTTCCTGTCATTGTCATTCAGGGCCATAATTTTTATAGCCAAATCCTTTTCCCTGGGCCCAATTTCGCGGTATTTCTTCCGTTTACTGCTCTCTGCCCACCTGACGCCCGTGGCCACAAACCGGTTTTTAACTGTGTTTTCCTTCAGGTATTCACAGCAATACCTAGCAATGCCTGTTGGGGGGATTTTCTTTTTTACGATTAGTTCCCACATGCTCAAACCCGGTTTATGGACGGCTGCCTTTATCCCCTGGTTTTCCAATTCCGAAAATTTTTTGCGGATATGGTATACCGTTGGCGGCGCGTCTACCGTAGTATGGCTGTTCACAACCTCAAACGGCGCGCCGGAACGTTTAAACAGCTCAAGCATGACGTCCGAGTCCTTCCCTCCAGAATATGCGCAGACCAGCGGTTTCCCGTAGTGATGCAGGCTCATTTCTGACGCCAGCCTTATCCGTTCGATAGACTTATGTTCTAAATCCATATTAATCCTTTCTCCTGTGCCTGCTTCCTTACAAGCAGCTTTTTTCAGACCGGTATATGTACCAGAAAAGAATAACCCCGATTATATCGTCAACAACCCTGTGCTGTACGGCCCCATAAAATACCATTTCTAACGCCTGCCATAAAATAACGATTAAAATATATTTTATACAGGCTGAGGACAACTGTTTTATTTTTTTGCCGCCTGCCATGTTCCGGTACTCCGTATACTTCGCGGCAAATCCCGCTGGAAACTTCCTGACTGCGCCTTTGAAAAACAGGTTCTGCCATGGCGGCAGCCAGTTTTCCCCTAAATCCGAAAAATCATAATCCGCCTTCCCGTCGCCCCACATAAAATGGAACATCTGGAAGCGCCCGTTTTCCGTTATCCGCGGCCGGCAGAAGTACAGCCTGATCCTGGGATCCCGCAGTTTTGCTTTTACTGCCTCAAACAGACAGTTTGAATAATACTCATGTGATACAATTTCAAATTTCTCTGACATATCCCGTTCAGGCTCCTTTACACTCCCTGTTCCAACCTCTCCTCTGCCTCACAGACGCTCAGAAAAACCCTGTCCTCCGGGAAGATGTACACATCAACGCCGCTCTCCTCCATGCTCTCATCGCACATTTCCTGAAGCTGGCCGCCAAAGTCATTTTCCAGGCCCGAATATTCAGGGCACACAATTACATACCCGTTACACACGGCCATAAACAAAAATCCGGTGTAATCCTCATCATCACCGATGCAATAAACCGTATCCCCCGATTTCACATTGTCAAATTTACCCATCTTTACTCTCCTTTCCTACGCCGCCCCATACCGCCGTTCCGCATCCCTCACAGTGGCCGTGCTGATTTTTGCATAACAGGTCAGCGTTGTATTAATATTTTCATGCCCCAGCTTTTTCTGTACCATCTCGGCCGGCGCCCCACGGTTTATCATGTCTGTCCCGCAGGTACGCCGGAACGTATGCGGCGAAATCTGTAGCCCGGCAAGGCGTTCATCCCTGGCCTGGATCTGTTTTAAAATATACCGTACCCCATCATCCGACAGCCGCTTATATGGGGCCCTGGCGGACACAAACAGCGCCGGGCTGCTGTCTGTCCTGCCCTCCAGGTAATCCGTCATATGCACCTTTGCCTGCGGGGAGAAATAGATCTCCCGCTCCTTTTTCCCCTTGCCGAATATGATCATCCGCCTGTTTGAAAAATCAATCCCGTCCCGGTCAAGCCGGCATATCTCCGATATCCTCCCGCCGGAGCTGTAAAGCAGGTCCACCAGCGCCAGTTCCCGGGCCGTCCGGCAGGCGCACCGCATGATCTCCCTGTGTTCCGGGGAGAGGATGGAGCCCATCCGGAACTCCTCCTTTATCTCCTTTATGCGCCTCATCGGATCCTCCCTGATTACGTCGTATTCATATGCCCAGCGGAAAAACGCGCGCAGGGAGCGGATTTTCGAGTTGTAGGTCTTATCCTTCCATTTCCGCTGGATCCTCCCATACGCCATGTACGAATTAATATGGCGCTCCTTTATCTCCTTTACCGGCAGCCCCGTCCATACAAGCAGCTTTTTAAGCTCCCGGCCGTAATTCTCGATCGTTGCCGCAGCCTTGCCCTCTATGATGAGCTGGTCGCGGTAATTTAACAGTATCTCATACGTCGCATCCGTGTCCGCGGAAAGCTCCGTTGGTTTTTCGTTTTTGCGGAAGGTGTACTCACACAGGTTCATGTTCAGGACCGCCTTCACCTCCGCGGCCGTATCCGTCTTTATGTAATCCCGTAGCTGCACCATGATATGGTTAATAACAACGCCTGCGCTCATCATAAATTTTCTTTCCTCCTTTTATTGCATTTTTGGAGGATAACTGTTAAAATACAATTATCCTGATTACAGGGCCGGACGATCTGCCAGGATTCAACGCCGGTCCTTTTTTATTTCATCTGCAGCGTCTTGGCTGCGTTTTCCCGTTTCCCTAATTCTCCTCGTCATAAATATGGATCCCGAGCTTTTTCCCAAGCCAGTCCAGCCCTTCCCGGGTCATGTAATACATATATCCCCCATGGCTGTTTGCTTCCCCGCGTTCTGCATATCCGGCAAGCGCCATCACGTCCCAGTCCTCATGCTCCCTCCCGGATGCAAAATAGTTGCGGTACGGCCTGTAAAACCTTTTGTTATGCCGGGCATATGGCCGCTTCCTGTCAAG
>NZ_CALPCY010000118.1:0-3131 GCF_943193115.1 Otoolea muris | reverse complement strand
ATGCCTCATGGAATGTGGCGTGTAACTATATCTGAACATTTCAGGATACTCAAGTTTTGCCTTGTCAATGTATTTGGAGTATATTTCCTCAATACAGGCAACTGACATCTTCTCATGTGTCTGACTTGAGAACACATGCCGCCCTGTATCATTGATTATTCTACGATGTTCAATATATTTCTTCAACATATTTGAAGCATCACATGGAATACCTATACGGCGCACCTTTTGACCTTTACCATGTATGTTGATGCCAGCCCGATCAGGATAGAACTGGATGTCCCCAACTGTTAAATCACATACCTCCTGTGCCCTTGTTCCGCTAGCATACATAAAACACAGCAAAGTCTTATCTCTTAATCCGATTTCATTACTTGAATCGGGTAATTGGAATAGAGTCTTGACTTCATCTCTTGTGAATGAGCTTCTGCCTTTACGGGGCACTTTCTTCTTTGGAACTTTTAGTACACAGTTTCTGAAAGTAACTGCTGAACCAAAATCTCTATTCTGTGCATATATCGAGAATGCTGCAATAGCAGAGAGCCTCTGGTTTCTAGTGCTGACACTGCAGCTGCGCTCTGTTTCCAGCCAGCTTAAGAACTCCATGATCAACTTATCATCAAAGGTACTGAACTCCACCTTATCAGAGGGAATACCTTTTACTGTATATAAGAATTCCATAAGTATACGGAATGTTGCTTTATACGAAACTATCGTTGATTTTGATAAGCCCTTTACAGTTGGTAAATATATATTGAAATAATACTCAAGATGATCCATGAAGGAAATTTTTTTATTCTTCATAGTCTACCTCCGGAAGCAGGTCGCTCATAAATCTTCCAAAGGAATCGATGGACTCCGGAAACAGCTCATTGCTGAATTTTAGGTACTTGGCTGTTTCATTAATGCCTGCATGCCCAAGATAAACAGACAAGAATGGGACAGCGTCATCAAGATGCCTTCCTTCCCGTTCGGCCTTTGCAAACGATTTAAACGCAAACACATGGCGCATACAATGCAGGCATGGACCACGCTCGTGTTTCTTTCGTTTACAGACTTGAATGCCATTATTACGAACAATGTACTCAAATCTGCGTTTTACTGATCTGTCGGATATATGCCCCTCATTTTTAGAGGATGGGAAAAGCCATATGTTGTTCCTGCCGATAAGGTTCATTGCCATGCAGTACTTGTATAGGATATCTGTCATGGGCGCTGACATCGGGACTAAACGCTGCTTATTGCCTTTTGTGTTTATAAGGCGAAGGATGCCGCCATCCAGATCTACATCATTCATACTTATTTTGACCGTTTCGCCGATCCGAAGGCCACAACTGTATAAAAGCCTGAGAATCACCGGAAACTCTATCACCAGATAAGGATCAGCCTTTGGATCCTTTTGAACGATGTTATCAGCAGACTCAAAAATACAATTCAACTCTATATCATTAAAGATATACGGGACATAGTCATCATGAACCCTGGGGATGGATGGCATGGCAACACTTTCTCCGGTATGCTTGAGGAACTCCAGAAACTGTCGTATTACAATGATTTCATTCTCAACAGAACTGCTTTTTCCCGAAAGGGAACCAACCCATTGGTTGATGAAATCTTCCGTGATGTGTCCGGGGGAATCCAACCGTTCGGAAACATATGAATCAAAGCGACGTAGATAGCATAATTCGTGTTTTTCTGCACTTTCACTCAATGTTTCCCGACGAAGACCGTAATACTGTGACAACTGTTCAGAATAAATACTATCAAACATGAGTGACCACCTCCCTGCCGGAAAGATAATCACGGAAAATCCCTGTGGGAATCGGAGGATCTATAGAACACATCCTCAGATTTTCAATATCCGCTTTAGCGTAATGCTTGATAACATCAGGATTTGAATGTCCCAGTATCCTTCTAACCACCTCATAAGATGCATTATCGTTTACCATTGAACTTGCAAGAGATGACCGAAATGCATGTGGACCATGCTTTTTCCCTGCTGTATTGACATTTGCTGCAGCAAAGCATTCATTTAAAGCGTGTCGTATTATGCTTGTAGTAATACGTCCATACGGAGCCGTCAGGCTATGAAATACATACCCGTCTTCTAAAGAGTATTTGTCATTGCCAAGATGCATCGAAATGGCATTAACAACTTCACAAGGCATTTGCAATGTGAGAGGTATCCCCGTCTTTTCCTGGGTTATACTAATGTATCCCGTACTAAAGTTGATTTCCGATAGTTTAAGCTTTGCAATGTCGCCTGCACGGAGTCCCATTCGTGATGCCAGCCGGATGATAGCAAGGTTTCTCTTTCCAATAGTAGTATTGGTATCAACAGAAGCTTCGACCCTGCTGATTTCATCTGGCGTATATGTCGTGGGAAGCGCCGTACCTCTCTTATAGTGCGGAACAATCCTGGAAAGATCCACTTCTAGGATGCCTTTTTCAGCAAGGTAATTCAGGAACTGACGGATACGTGCATAGGCATCCTTGTTGGAGAATGTAAGCAAGGCCTGTGATACAATGCCGGTGTTTAATTGAGAAAGGTCAGAACAACCAGCATTTTCCACAAAGCTCAAAAAAGATATACAGGTCCTTTCTTTTGAGCAGATCGTAGCCGGTTTATTGCCATTATCTATGCATTCTTGAAGGTACCCAGACAAAGTGCCCGCAAACACCAGAGGAATCTGTTCGTTATAATCACCATGATGGCACCTGTAAGGTTTTCCGTCAATGTAGTCATCCAGCCTTCGTACTGCACAGGCATAAGCTACAAAGGTGGACTTGCTAACATTTGAATCGGCAAGAAATGCTTTGCCTAATTCATGAGTGTATATGTCCGTGCCATGATGATTCAGAAAAATGTGAATGCGATTGTAGGTTCGCCGATATACGGTCAACGTTGAATCCATATATTTCTGAGATTTTAATTGCTCCAGAACTGCTTTCATCAGTTCATCGAATGGTAAGATTGTATTTCTCATATGAGACCTCCTTTATAATGAGATGAATTAGTTACATCTTCATTGTAAAAGAGCACTATCATTATTCAAGAAATATGCTGTAAAAAACAACATTTATGCCATATGTAGACTTGCTTCTGGAATAACAATACTTCTGGGATAATG
>NZ_CALPCY010000117.1:0-3400 GCF_943193115.1 Otoolea muris | reverse complement strand
GAACTTTTTACCGCATTATCCTTGTGATTACAATGGTTTTTGCGGCTTGTTCCGATAAAAATTTTATTCCTATAACCTACGGTAGCTGAACATTCAAAAGACAAAATGCGTGAATACACTTTCTCTAATAATGTGTTGACAGCAATTTGAATTGATTTTTTTCAAACTCTAAAAGCCCCTCATCACGCATTTTACAAAGTTCATTTGACATGGCACTGCGATCAACTGAAAGAAAATCTGCAAGTTGCTGACGGTTAAAAGGAATTGTAAAGCTTACACTATTCTGCTTTTTCGATTCTTCTGATAAATAGGAAATCAATTTATCCCGTGTAGTTCGTTTGGACATATGGCCAAGTTTCCGTACAAGATTTCTATTTTTTTCAGAAATTGAGAAAAACATATTCTGTATGACCAATGTATGAAAATGACAGGCTGCTGAGCAGACTGTAATAATCCGCCTTACATTAAAAAAGATGACTACACTGTTTTCTACTGCAACAATATCATTGGGAAACGCCCCGCTTTCAGGTGAAGCATACGCCTCTCCAAATGTTTCACCTACGCCGATTTTTCCAAGGATGCTGCGATTGCCCCAATAATCATCTGTCTGGATATAAAGGCTCCCCTCGATTAAAACAATAATGTCGCTTAAATGTTCCCCTTGCCGTAAAACATATTCTCCTTTTTTATATGTGCAGGGTTTTGCTCCAAGGCAGGAAATCATGGATGCAATTTCATCATCACCAACCCCGGCAAATAGCTTTGTTCTTTTAAGAACAGAAATATATTTTTTCATAAAGCCTCATTTCTCGTTGTAAAAACAACCGCTTTGTTTGAATTATTGTAATATAATCTCAACGTAATGTCAATGGGCTACCGATACGATGGTAATACCTTAAAGACGAAATGTGATGAAAACAACACTTGCCACCCAAACATAATGTAAGCAATGTGTTTTCAATGGAAAGGAGCAAAATATGGTCAGAAAAATAATAAAAATTGATGAAGAAAAATGTATTGGCTGCGGTGCCTGTGCTGATGCCTGCCATGAAGGAGCCATTGAAATGATTGACGGCAAGGCACGGCTCACTCGTGAAGATTATTGTGACGGGCTTGGTGACTGTTTGCCTGCATGTCCTGTGGATGCTATTGCTTTTGAAGAAAGGGAAGCGCCTGCATACGATGAAGGTGCCGTCCTGGCTGCTAAGAGTAAAAAACAATCTGCTACGCTTCCTTGTGGCTGTCCTGGAACACAATCAAAGACCATTCACAGAGAAAGTCACACAGACAGTGTTTTTTCTGCACCAACAAACAGCCATCTCTCACAATGGCCTGTGCAGATCAAACTTGTCCCTGTGAATGCGCCTTACTTTGACAATGCTAATCTTTTGATAGCGGCAGATTGTACAGCTTATGCTTACGGAAATTTCCACAACGAGTTTATCCGAAATCATATTACTCTTATTGGATGCCCAAAACTCGACGAGGGCGACTATACCGAAAAGCTGACTGCAATACTTTCAAACAATAATATTAAAAGTGTTACCGTTGTACGCATGGAAGTACCTTGCTGTGGCGGTATCGAAAACGCTGCAAAAAATGCTTTGCAAACAAGTGGCAAGTTCATTCCGTGGAGGATTGTTACGGTATCTACGGACGGAAAAATATTAGATTAAACGGAGGAAAGAAAGATGGAAAGAAAAATGTTTTGTTTTCAATGTGAACAGACAGCAGGCTGTTCTGCTTGTACCGGAGGTGCCGGTGTATGTGGTAAGAAATCCGATACCGCTGAATTACAGGATAAGCTGACTGGCGCACTTATTGGTCTTGCAAGGGCTGTGGAGGGAGATGAAAGTCTTGCCACAGAAATGACAGACAAATTAGTTGTGGAGGGGCTTTTTACCACAATCACCAATGTGAATTTTAACAACGACACAATCACTGCGCTTACAGGGCAGATACAAGCTGAGAAAGAGCGTCTTGTGCCGAATTGTTCTGATTGTTCTTCTGCTTGCGGGAGAAGCAGTAATTACGACATGAAAGAACTATGGAGTGCAAACGAGGATGTTCGTTCTTTGAAATCCCTCATCCTATTCGGCATTCGTGGCATGGCAGCTTACGCTTACCATGCTGATGTACTCGGCTATCGTGATGCTGCTGTAAATAAATTCTTCTATAAAGCGCTTTGGGCTATCGGAATGAAGGACTGGGGCATGGAGGAACTTCTTCCCATTGTTATGGAAGTGGGAGAAATCAATCTGAAATGCATGGCTCTTCTTGACAAAGCCAATACTGAAACCTATGGAAATCCCGCTCCAACTGAAGTTAGCCTGACCATAGAAAAGGGCCCGTTTATCGTCATTTCCGGGCATGACCTATATGACTTAAAACAGCTTCTCGAACAGACCGAGGGGAAAGGCATCAATATCTATACACACGGCGAAATGCTTCCTGCACACGCATATCCTGAATTAAAAAAATACTCACACCTGAAAGGAAATTTCGGGACAGCCTGGCAGAATCAGCAAAAGGAATTTACCGATATTCCTGCGCCTGTTTTGTTTACCACCAACTGCCTGATGCCTCCAAAGGAAAGTTATGCCGACCGCGTGTTCACAACTGAGGTTGTTTCCTACCCGGAACTCATACACATTGGTGAAAACAAAGATTTTACACCTGTCATTGAAAAGGCACTTTCTCTTGGTGGCTATCCTATGGATATGCACCTTACTGGAATTAACGGCGGGCAAAGAGTTATGACAGGCTTTGCACATAATACAGTTCTTTCGGCCGCCGATACCGTGATAAAGGCTGTAAAATCTGGCGACATCAAACATTTCTTCCTTGTAGGCGGCTGTGATGGTGCAAAGCCTGGACGCAATTATTATACGGAATTTGTTAAGCAGACACCAAAGGACAGTATTGTGCTGACACTCGCCTGCGGTAAATACCGTTTCAATGACCTTAATCTTGGGACAATCGGTGAGCTTCCCAGAATTATGGACATGGGGCAGTGCAATGATGCATATAGCGCAATCAAAGTCGCGTCAGCGCTTGCAGAAGCTTTTGGTTGCAGTGTAAACGACCTGCCACTTTCAATCATTCTGTCATGGTATGAGCAGAAAGCGGTCTGTGTTTTGCTAACACTCCTGCATCTTGGTATTAAAAACATTTTGATTGGCCCCTCGCTTCCAGCATTTATTTCACCGAAGGTGCTTAATTTTCTTGTAGAAAACTACAACATTGCACTTATTAGCACGCCCGAAGAAGACTTAAAAAAAATGCTTGGATAAAGAACATTGGCAACATCATTTTAGCCTAACTAACTCAAACTTCCCACACCGATTGGTGTGCTGAACCTTGAAAAATCAATACTTTAGTCCATAAAAAAGGCACAAAC
>NZ_CALPCY010000116.1:0-3443 GCF_943193115.1 Otoolea muris | reverse complement strand
CCCTGTCCCGGACTGCCGCCGCGCCCAGTGTTTGCGTCAGGCGGTTCATGGTATAAGAGTTAAAGGAGTTCCTGACATCGTTTAAGTAGCTGATAAGCTGCGGGCTTCCAAACGCATAGCCGACACGCAGGCCGGCAAGGGCGCGGGATTTTGAAACGGTCTGGATAATCAGCAGGTTATCGTATTTATCCAGCAGCGGGAACGCGGATATGCCGCCGAAATCAATATAAGCCTCGTCCACGATCACCACCACGTCCTGATTGTGGCTGATAATATCCTCTATCTCCGGTAAGCCCATCAATATCCCTGTGGGGGCGTTGGGGTTAGGAAAGACTACGCCTCCGTTCTCCCGGAAATAATCACTTTTCCTGATCTGAAATTCACCGTCTAAGGGAATCTGCTCAAACGGTATCTGAAACAGCCGCGCCCACACGTCATAAAAGGAATAGGTAATATCCGGGAACAGCACAGGTTTCCCGGAATTAAAAAAGGTCAGAAATGATACGGCCAGCACATCGTCAGAGCCGACACCTACAAATATCCGGCTACGGTCAATCTGGTAGAAATCCGCAAGGGCCTCCACCAGAATATTAGAATCCGGGTCGGGATATAGCCGGAGTTCCCCTGTCTGGAATTGTTCCAGTGTTTCGGCCACACGGGGAGAGGGCGGGTAGGGATTCTCATTCGTATTCAGTTTGATGATGTCCGCCTGTTTGGGCTGTTCGCCCGGTATGTAGGGAAGCACTTGGCGGATATTCTTTTCCCACGTTTTCATAAGCAGCCCCTTTCTAAGTCCGGTACCGGGACAGGAACCGGAAAATCCGGTTGACGGCTTCTTTCAGGTTTTGCAGGGAAGCCGCATAGGAAATCCGTACAAAGCCCTCCCCACACTCACCAAAGGAATCGCCGGGGACAACCGCCACCTTTTCCTCTTTCAGCAGCTTCAACGCAAATTCGCCGCTGGATAAACCAAACTCCCGGATATTGGGGAACATATAAAATGCTCCCTGCGGTTCAAAACAGGGCAGGCCCAGCCTTTGCAGCTCATGGTAGAGGAATTTTCTTCTCTGGTCGTAGGATTCACGCATGGCTTCTATATCCCCGTCCCCCTGTTCCATCGCTTCGATGGCCGCATACTGGCTGATGGTAGGTGCACACATTACCGCAAACTGATGGATTTTTACCATCTGTTCGATAATCTCATGGTTTCCCAGCGCGTACCCCAGCCGCCAGCCGGTCATGGCAAAGCTCTTGGAAAAACCGTTGATAATTATGGTTCGTTGTTCCATGCCGGGCAATCCGGCGATACTACAATGCTTCACGCCATAGGTAAGCTCCCCGTATATTTCATCGGATATAACAATCAAATCGTGTTTCTGAATGACAGGTAACAGGGCTTCCAAATCCTCCTTTTCCATCACGGCCCCGGTCGGATTGTTGGGGTATGACAGGATCAGCACCTTGCTTTTGGGTGTAACCGCCGCCTCCAACTGCTCCGGCTTCAGACGGAACCGGTTTTCCTCTGTCAAGCGGATTGGGACGGGAACGCCGTCAGCCAGCTTAATACAGGGGTAATAGGAAACAAAGCCCGGTTCCAGATAGATCACTTCGTCCCCTGCATTAAGCAGCGCCCGCAGCGCAAGGTCAATGGCCTCGCTGCCGCCAACCGTGACAATGATCTGGTTTTCAGGATTGTAAGTAAGCCCGGTTTTCCGTTTGGTGTAGCTGCTGATTGCAGCCCGAAGTTCTTGCAGCCCCGCATTGGACGTATAAAAGGTTTTGCCGGACTGCAACGCCTGTATGCCTGCCTCCCGGATATGCCACGGGGTATCAAAATCCGGTTCCCCGACGCCGAGGGAAATCACGTCGGGAATTTCGTTCGCCATATCAAAAAAGGCCCGTATGCCGGAAGATTTTAGGTTCAATACTTTTTGTGACAGCTTTTCCCTCATGGCGTCACCACCATTCTTTCGTCCGCCTGCTTTGCCTCAAAGCTCACGCCCAGCTCCTTATATTTTGTCAGCGTGAAATGGGTAGTGGTACTCTGGACTTCCTCAATGGAGGCCAGCTTTCCCGACACGAAAAGGGATATTTCTTTCAGTGTTTTCCCCTTTACCATGACAAGAAAATCGTAAGCCCCGGACATTAAGTACAGCGTCACTACCTGCGGATAGGCATTGATTTTCTCTGCCAGCTTTTGATAGCCCTCGCCGCCCTGCGGCGTAACACGCAGCTCTACCAAAGCGGTCACATCATCATCATTGACTTTGTTCCAGTCAATCAATGTATGGTAGCCACAGATCACATGCGCTTTTTCCAGACCGGCTATTTCCCTTTGGACTTCTTCTTCCGAAATCCCCAGCATAATTGCAATTTCATGTTCTGTCAGTTTACTATTGTTCTCCAACATGTGAAGAAGCTGCTCCCTGATTACTTGTTCCATGTTCTTACCTCCTTGCGCTGCATATAATCATAACAATTATAACAGTAGCATTGACTTTGTACGGTTTCAATAGTAGAATTGTATGCAAGACAATGTTTTTAAGGAGGTGCGCTATGCCTGTAAACTCGTTTGAAGATTATCCGCTTACATGGAAGCCGAGCAAGGCCCTGTTAAAATTCCCGATGTATATATCCCTTTCAGAGCTTTTGGAACAGGACATTTTAAGCGGGAGGCTTCCGCCCAAAACAAAGCTGCCGCCGCAGCGGGAATTAGCGGACTTTCTGGACGTGAATTTAAGTACCATCACCCGCGCCTTTAAGCTGTGCGAAACAAAAGGCTTAATCTATGCGGCGGTGGGAAGCGGAACGTATGTTTCCCCCAATGCGGCCCTGCCGAATCCAGACACGCAGGAGGAAGCGGAGTACATAGACCTTGGCCCCATCAAGCCCTACTATCAGTTCAATTCCATTGTGGCCGATACCGCACGGGCAATCCTGCAAGGCCCGAAGTCGGAAAAGCTATTTGAGTTCAGCTTTACCTTGGGGACAGCCCACCATAAACAGGTCGCGCAGAAATGGCTTGCCGAGTTCCAGATCAACGCCGCTATGGAGGATATTATTTTAACGTCCGGTACACAAAACGCGCTGGCGATTGCGCTTCTTTCCCTGTTTCGGGCCGGAGATAAGATTGCCACTGATACCTATACTTATTCCAATTTCATCACTCTTGCAAAGCAGCTTAATATCCAGTTGATACCGATAGAGGCCGACGGACAGGGTATGCTGCCGGACGCGCTGGAAAAGCAGAGGAAGCTGCATGAAATAAAGGGGATTTATTTAATGCCCTCCTGCACAAATCCCACGGGGATCACCATGCCGTCAGAGCGCCGGAAAGCAATCAGCCAGATTATCAGCAGTCAGGACATGGTTCTGATTGAAGATGATACCTACGGCTTTATCGCGGACGATAAAATCCCGCCGATGGCAACCATGATCCCCGC
>NZ_CALPCY010000115.1:0-3449 GCF_943193115.1 Otoolea muris | reverse complement strand
TTGTGCCTTTTTTATGGACTAAAGTATTGATTTTTCAAGGTTCAGCACACCAATCGGTGTGGGAAGTTTGAGTTACTTATCGTTTATTTTTATCATAGGTAGGGTGATTTTATGACTGAATTTAAGAGTATTGCTGAGCACTCTTAAATCCCCAAGTCGGTAGTGTAAAATAGTTTGTGTCTTTGGTAAAAAATGGCTCCTTTTTGGTAAGAATCAAGATATGAAAATTCTTATCGAAAAGGAGTATTTTTATGCCAATAACAAAGGAACAGATTCGACAAATCATTGCAGACAACAACATCAGCAGCGTAGCGGATGTCTACACCCTGTTGAGGGATGGCTTCAAGGACATCCTACAGGAGCTCATGGAGGCAGAGCTGGACGTGGGCTATGAAAAGAACCAGGAAGACGACATGGACACAGCCAACAAGCGCACGGCCATTCCCAAAAGAATCTCAAGAGCCAGTACGGGGAATTTCGGATCGATGTCCCCCGGGGCAGGAACGGCGAGTTCGAGCCGAAGATCGTTCCCAAGTACCAAAGGGACGTCTCCGGAATTGAGGAGAAGGTCATCTCGCTCTATGGCAGGGGAATGAGTAGCAGGGACATCCATGACCAACTGCAGGATATCTATGGAATAGAGATGTCCGCAGAGATGGTCAGCAAGATCACGGACAAAATCCTGCCGGAGATCTGGGAATGGCAGTCCTTGCCCCTGAACCCGGTCTACCCTTTTGTGTTCATGGACTGCATCCACTATAAAGTCAGGGAAGCCGGGCGGCCTATGTGATGCCGGGCGTCACGACAGAGGGGAACAAAGAGATACTCAGTATCACAGTAGGGGCCAATGAGAGCTCCAAGCTCTGGAGGGGGATGCTGAGCGACCTGAAGAAATTCTCGTCCGACTTCAAAGCAGTGTACAATGCCCCGAATGAGAAAGCAGCCCTGGACGCGCTGGCGGACATCCTGGAAAAATGGGGGAGGAAATATCCCTATGCCGTCAGCAACTGGGAGAATAACTGGGAAGACGTCAGCTCCTTCTTCCAGTTCCCCGATGAAGTCAGACGCATCATGTCGGAAAAGATGCTGTACCTGGCAAGCCTGAACGTGGTAAAGAAATGGATCCAGCGCTCCAGATGATGGAATCAGGTGATTGGCCAGCTCACAGTCCTCTACGGAGAACGGCTGACACAATGACACAATATCTGTAAAAAAGAAAAGCCTGGGGCAGCGCACAGTGAAGAAATGCTTCTATTCCCAGTCTTACGTCCGTATCTATAGTATTGCCAGAAAACCCAATCTTATTCCAGAGGTCGGGTGTGGGCAGAGCCCACGGAAAAGAGCAGTCAGGATGTCTTATTTTTGGTGCAAAAAAATATGACATTTCTGTATAGAAGCATGGAAATCGGTTATACTATAATCAGAAAGATAAATCGACACCAAAATCACTCCCATAATCCGACAGTCTGTTGTACATATCTGAATATTGCCGGAAGGATTTTTCCTCTACAGACACAGAAAAATTTACAGACTCGCTTTTTCATCTAACAAAAAGTAAAATACACTTGAAAATCTTCCTAAAAAAGGCTAAATAGTGATTCAGAAAGCGGGCGCATTCTTTGATTCTGAAGCTCCCATGTCAATACCCACAATTATCTTCTTGCATGAAGCCATAATGGAGTCCTCCGACACAACTTTTTGATTTTATTTAGCAAATAAATAGTCATCGCACCAATATTCAAAGAGATTATTGGTGCGATGATTCTCTTCAGTTATGTTTATTTTGCTTTAAGATGGAGCATACTTCTGATTACTGCTCTGTCTTAAAAAGATCCCAAAATTCATCCATATCTTCATAGAATTTGCCATAGTAATCGCTTGCAACTTTATTATCTTTATTTATATACAAAGATGATAATACATTATCATAAATTGAAATGTACGGCACAGAAATTTTCTTATCAATTGCAAAATCTACCATAACAGCAAAGCTGACTTCAGGATCATCATACCACTTTTTAGCCATCTCACTAAAAGTTACAACTTTGTTCTTGTCATCCAAGAGCTTATACCCATTATCGCCCACAAATTCCATAGCGATCCCCTCTACGGCATAGCTGGTCTTATTGATTCTAACATACACATCTTCTGTATTATAATCTTCCAGATCATATTCCTTGCTGGTCTTCTGAAGTTTACCTTTATTGTTTACGAGATATACCCTGCCATTTACAAGATAGAATCTGTAATCATCATCTGCTTCCAGCCTCTTACCATTCCAGTAGAGGTAACCATCTTTCTCACCATTGGTACCCTTACCATTTCCACCGCTCTTGGTTGTGAAATAGTAGTTGTAAAGATCATTATCCTCTTCCTCAACGTCTGCAACTTTACCTGTCTTCATATAGCCGTTTCCATCGAAATAATAAATCGCCTGGTCAACCCACTGTAATCCTGTTTGCATCTGCCCTACCTCATTAAAACAGAAGTATTTGCCATCGCATTTAATTCTTGCCCTGTATACCTTGGCATCACCGTCTTTCGCGTAAGAGGCATTTACCGTAACCATATCACGAGGTTTTGTAACATCTGCTTTCTGGGCTTCGCCATCGTCGAAGAAATACCAATCCGTATCACCATCAGAGTAAGCATCCTCTGACCCCTCGATTTCGTACCAGCCGTTTGTTCTGCTTCCGTCTTCAACCTGGTTTGCATAGCGCATGTTCTTTACAGTCTCGCTATTTTCTCCCTGCTCTGCCTCCGCCTTTGAAGCTGCATTATTTCCGTAAAGAGCATCGGATTCAGATGCTCTTCTTTTGTCCGTTTCCTCACGCTCTATACCATCAAGCTGGTTGTTGTCATTTCTGGTATTAATCCACTCATACAGCATCTGGCCATCTGCATTGAAATAGTAATCTTTTCCGTTGATCCTTTTCTTCTTTTTAGAATCCCGGTACATTTTTCCATCGCTGCCGAACCAGTACCAGCCTTCGTCATCACAGTTGACAGTACAATCGCTGTGATCCCATTCGCCATCCTCCTGATCGTCATCATCACCCGGGCACTCTAACCATAACCACTGGTTTTCAGCTCTTCCGCCTTCATCCTCTTCGCCTAAGTAGTAAACATTGTTTTTATCATCCTCATACCAACCGGTTCTCATTTCGCCATCTTCGTTAAAGAAATAGGTTTTACCGCCGATCTTTTTATTATCATTAGTAATTTTTTTACCTTTGCTGCCAAAATAATACCAGTGTTCACCGTCCTCATCCGGATCATCTACTCCGTCTTCAGAAATCGTTTTCGCCCACTGGTTTACCAGCATAGCGCCGTCAGCACCTACATAGTAGTCATCGTCTACCCAGGAATCCATCAGCATGTCGCCGTCCTCATCCAGATAGAACCACTTAGCGCCGTCTTTCCTCCACTCGCCGGTCACCATCTCATCA
>NZ_CALPCY010000114.1:0-3494 GCF_943193115.1 Otoolea muris | reverse complement strand
GGAATTTAAAGGAGATATGGAGCGACTGACAATAAGCGGAACGAAAGAAGCAAAGCCCGATGTCACAATCAGAGAGGCGCTTAATAAACTGGCTGAATACGAAGACTTAGAGGAGCAGGGGAAACTGCTGGAACTGCCTTGTGCGGTGGGGGATACGGCTTGGATTGTTTTTGAGGGAGAAATTTTTGAATGTATGGTATTAAAATTCGATATTGTGAGAAATGGTATTTTCCCAATGTTGCGTATAAATGAAACATTGGAAACAATAAGCGTTTCGATGAAAACATTAGAAAAGACTTGGTTCCTCACCAGAGAAGAAGCCGAATCCGCGTTGGAAGCAGAGAGAAAAGGAGGCGATGCATGAGTGCGGATTTTAGTAGCCTGCGAGGAATCACAGGCAGTTACCAGGGAATTACGGCGGTTAGGCCATGAAGCCTATTCCTGCGACATAGAGCCCTGTTCGGGCGGGCATCCGGAGTGGCATTTACAGCAGGACGTAACGCAGCTTTTGAAAATAAAGTGGGATATGGTTATCGCTTTTCCTCCCTGTACGGATCTGGCCGTATCCGGGGCAAGATATTTTGAGCAGAAAAGAAAGGACGGACGCCAGCAGAAAAGCATTGAGTTTTTTATGATGTTTGCGAATTGTGGCTGCCCGAAGACAGCAATCGAAAACCCGATAGGGATCATGTCCGGCATATACCGGAAACCTGATCAGATCATCCAGCCATGGCAGTTTGGACACGGCGAAACAAAAAGGACATGCCTGTGGTTAAAGGGCCTTCCGAAGCTGAAGCCTGTGGATATTGTCCCGGGCAGGGAACAAAGGATATGGAAAATGCCGCCGGGTAAGGACAGGGCGAAAACGCGGAGTAAGACGTATCCCGGCATCGCAAAAGCCATGGCCGAACAGTGGGCGGGTAAGAATGCCCAGGTTTAAAAAGGAGGCGCCGGCCAGGGTTTTCTCCTGGCCGGCATGGGTATGAAAAAGTTTATATGAAAGGTTTGCCCCTGTTGAAGATTACTATACAGGGGAAATGTGATAAAAGATTGTCCGGGAGATAAACGATTTATGAAATGTCTTACGGATTCCTGACAGAAAAAGGAAGTGATTGAAATAAGCCTGGAAAAGATAAAGTACCTCCGTGCGGTCGCAAATGGCGCGGTTACGCAGGAGGAAGTGGCGCATTGCCGGAGGAACGTCCGGATCGGGGACGTCTTCCGGGTAAGGGATGTCCGGAGGAAAAGCGGCACGCGGGAGGATGTCCGCCCGGTTATACGTAAGAGCCGGGTGACAGGAAAATATAAGCATCTGGTGACATTGGACTGCGGGCATTCTGTGACATACGTGCAGATTGCCCTGTACCACAGGCAGCACGGAAACAGCAGATACATAAAGTAAGGAGGCGGGGCCGGTGCAGATGACAAGGGAGCGGCTGGAAGGGTATCAGAAGGTTATAAGAGAAATAAAAATCCTGCGCCTTGAGCTGGATGAGATGATCGCTACAGATTCCGGCTTGGGGCACAGCGTGATTTTCGATTACCGGGACGGCTTCCCGAGGCCGCAGGCTGTGGTCGGCTTCGACGGGGAACGTTATGACAGGAAACGCCGGCAGCTTGACCGGAAGGAGGAGGAATCAGAAGAGATCCGGCGATGGATTGAGGATATTGAGGACGCGGTAGCCCGTCAGGTATTCAAGCTATATTACATAGACGGGTGCGGATGGGCGGAGGTGGCAAAGCGGATGGGGTATAGAGGAAATCCGGACTACCCGCGGCGGCACATAAGAGATAAATATATGGAAAAGTGCGGAATAAAATAAAATTGGCCGGTTTTGCCGGAAATGCCGTTTTATAATATAGTCGAAGCCAAAGGCGTTCGGCTGGCGGTGCAGGGATTTTTTTTCATAGTGCCAGACGCATGAAATCCAGGGCGTCTGGCCCCTCCTTTTGTTTCTTTTTAATATATTTTGTGTTAGGATAAGAGAGAGGAGGATAATAATATGGGATATGGCATAATAACAACTCAGAATATTATAAGTTTACATGAAAAACTAAAACGTACAGATAAAATTTATCATATCTTTAAAGAAGCTCATTTTGATGAAGTAATTCGTACTAAAACATTAAGATTTGCGAAAGTGACAAGCTGGAAAGATCCTTGGGAACTTCCAGCGAAATATATAAAAAAAATCCAGGCCGATAAAGACAGGTACATTGAATTTATAGCTAACACTAATAATTTACCATTGCTGATTTCCTGTGCAGGGATGTGTTTTTGTAAACAATTTGACAAAGAGGCGATGTGGCAATACTATGCCTATAGAGAAGCAGAACACGATCCCCCTGAAAAAGCAGGGCAACATGATACCTGTGAAAAGGCCGGGGTTTGTATAGAAACTACGGTTGAAGGAATAATTGATTCATTAAATTTGGAGCATGTGTCGGGGGGTTTTGTTGGGCCAGTTTTATATTTGGATTTCTCAGGTGAAAATGCAAAAAGATTAATCGTAAATGAAAATGCAGAGACGTACCCTTCATATATGTATATGGGATATGTAAAAAGAAATAATTATGAATATGAAGAAGAAATTCGTATTATTTTGGATATGGGCAATAAAATTTCTGAAGATTATGTGGAAATTCCTTGTGACATCCAAAAATTAGTAAATAAAATATATTTATCACCGGGACTTTCAGACGAAAAAATAGATAGTTTACGAAAAAAATATTGCAGACTCAATGTTGATATAGATATTTCTAAATTGTATAGTATAAGTGATTTAAACATCCCCAAACTTTCAGACGAGGAGTGGCAGAAAGTAATGGTCAGTGGGGGATTACCTGAAAACAGTGATCTTTTATACTTTAGACAAAGTAGCGGAGAATGGGTAAAAAAATAAAGCATAACAAGTCATAGCGCCCTCCATGGCGCTTTTTCCAAAAACAAACACGAACGATTGAGAGGTGGTGATGCTTGGCAAGGCCGAGGAGCCCGAACAGGGATAAGGCTTTTCAGCTTTGGCTGGAGAGTAATAAAAAGAAGCAGTTAAAGGACATCGCTGCCGAGCTGCAGTTGTCAGAGACGCAGGTCAGGAAATGGAAAAACCAGGATAAATGGGATAAAGTAACGTTACCAAAAACGAAAGGTAACGTTACTAATCATAAAGGCGGCCAGCCGGGGAATAAGAACGCGGCCGGCAATAAAGGCGGGGCGGCTCCACAGGGAAATAAAAACGCAGTCACCACAGGAGAGTTTGAAGCTCTCCTTTTTGATTGCCTTGACGCGGAAGAAAAGCGGCTCATCGAAGCTGTGCCGGCTGACAAGGGCCGGCTTCTCCTGCAGGAAATACAGCTATATACCGTCCGGGAACGGCGGATGCTAAAGCGGATCGAAGATTTAAAGGAATCGGTTGGGGAGCTGCCCGGTGAGGGGCCTGTGGAGGGTATGACGCTGGTAAGCCGCTCATACGGCACAGAGAAAGGCAAAGAAA
>NZ_CALPCY010000113.1:0-3545 GCF_943193115.1 Otoolea muris | reverse complement strand
GACGGATAATAAAGAGTTATCAATAAATAAACAGCGGGAGGAAAATAATGAGCCAAAAAGAAATTGTAGTTGTAGCCGAAAAACGGGAGTTAGATTCAAACATAAATATGTACTCTAATGAATTGGATTTCTCTTCCCGTGAAATAACGGAGTATATCTTGGCTTCTTTAGAAAAATTAAATTATAAAACAGCCTGCTATGAAACGCCAAAGCAGTTTTTAGAGCATATCAGCCGGCACCGCAATAGTATAGTTTTTACAAATCAATGGGGCGGATATCATTCCCGCAATAAGCGTTCACTTTTGGCGGCTGTCTGTGAAGCGTATCAGCTCACATATATTGGCGCAGACGCCTATGTACAGGCGCTATGCCAGGATAAGTATCTAACAAAGTCATATTTAAAAGACTATTTGTTTTCTATCCCAAAAGCTGTTCAGGCTTCATGCGTAAAAGAACTGGACGACTGGGAAAAGATAACGTATTACCCGTGTATTATTAAACCAAACGACGAGGGCTGTTCCGTAGGCATTTCCTCTTCCAGCATTGTTTCTGACTTTCAGGCGGCAAAGCGTGCAGGAACAGAATTGCTTAAGCATTATCAGCCTGTCCTGGCGGAAGAATTCATCCAGGGAAGGGAAATATCTGTTTGTTGCGCCGGAACCGCGGATCATATAGATATCGCAGAGGCAGTAGAATTATACATAGACGGAAAGCCTCTCGATAAAAATATATGGGGCTATGAAACAAAGATTGTAGACAGCGTATCTGTAAGCAAAAAGGCAGTTACAGACGAAATCCCGGTCTGGATCATCCGTGAGGGAAAGCGGTTGTTCTCATCCCTAGGAAAGGTGGATTTCATGCGGATAGACGGCAGGCTGTATAAAGATAAATTCTATGTTATAGAATTATCTCCTGACTGCAGCCTGCATCCATCCTGTTTTATGGCAACTGCATTTTATAATGCGGGATATACCTACACCCAGATGCTTGAAAGGTTAATTAGCTATGAATGCTAATCATCTGTAATTTTCATAATCGACATTCCAGAAAAAAGTGAATCCAATACACCAGTCTGTCACAAACAGATTTGGTGTGCCTGGATCACTTTTATGATGTAAATGACAGTGGACGGTATGGTTATAATCCTGTGTTTTTTCAGCAATAGCCAGATATTCTTCCGCTTTATCAGGATATCCTGTTTTAGAAAAATATAAATACAAGTCATAAGATACAAGGGCAATAAGGTGTTTATCGCTTTCATGGGAAAGCAGCCTGGAAATGCGTTTTAACAAATAAGCATCATTATCTCTTTCTCCCGATTCCAGATTGTTTAACAATTGTAAGGTTAAAATGAGCAGCAAATCAAAGGAGCTGTTTGTTGATAACTCTGCCTTTTTCAGTAATGCGGTTACCTCCTGCCCGAATTTCTGCTGAAGTAACAGGATACTGGCTTTGTTTAGCGAGATAATACTATCCCAATAGTGTGTCTGCTTATCTAATGTTTCAACTGCTTCCAGTTCCGTTTTTGCTGTTTCGAGGTCGTTTGTGACAGCCAGTAGAAAGGAATATGTAATTCTCGATTTTGCCTCAAGGATTTTACTTTTTCCTTTATAATGCAGTATGCTTTCCTTCACGAAAGGAATTGCCCTTTTGCGTTCCATATAAATTTCCGACAGGCGTAGAAATATTCCATATTCATCATATTTCGCATATTCCGGTATTCCTTTAATCCTTTTTACGCAGTGCAATACCTGTTCCATGTTGTTCAGGGAACGGTGGCACCCCATTAGAAGCAAATAGCAAATATATGCTTCATGTTCACCTGTTTTTTCCTTTAAGCGCTCCTCGCAAAGCCGGATTGCATCCTCGTGAAGCTCTAAATATTCAATACAATTTACTTTATAAATAAAAACAATGATATTTTTTTCCTCAGAAGGAATTTCCTCCAGCTTTTGGATGAGAAACAGGCAATTTTTAAATAGGCCGTGATGAAAACAAAACAACATCATTTCATATAGTGAATTTGCATATTCCGCTTCCTTTCCTTGAATATAATTCAAAAAGATAAGATAATATTCAAATATATTCTCCGGGCGTATCCGTTCCGATACTATATATTTCATTTTTTCAACCACTTTTATAATCTGCTCTGGCCCATATTGAGAGTGGACACGCAGTAAAAACAAAAGCGCCTGTTCGACATTTTCTTTTGCTCCAAATGAATTACTGTCCGCCACCTGGCCATAGTAGGCGCTGCAGTTTTTGTATGCCAGTAAATCATATTTCTTCAATTCCTGTGAATGGTTCCGCCATGCGTCCGTAATACTGGCATGACGGATTAGGAATATATCGTTTTCATCTGTTAATAATTCGTATTTATATAATAAATCCTGAATCTGCTTTTCATAATCCAGAACCATGGGACTGAGAGCGCTGAGAATGATATGGCGCAGCAGGTTCTTTTCAATTTCACCTCCATGCATAACGATCACAGATAGTATATATTTGCTGTTTGGTGAAAGCATATAGATTTTCTCATATGTTGGGTCATACGATTTTTTCAATATAGATTCAGCATTATACTGAAACGTAAAATCCAATAATTTCTGCATATTTCCATTGCTGTGATGTAGAAAATAAATTTTGAATTCATCAAAGAAACGCTGGTTGTCCTTTAAATCAGGATGAACTTTTTTTAACGCTTCCAGCGCATTCTCCAAATCCAGACCATTTAGTGGCAGTAATTGGACGTCCAGATCCAGATTCTGAAATAATTTTGTAAATTCAAGAAGAGGCGCTGTGCCGTTTTCTTTGTTAATGGTATATTCCAGCATAAAAAAACTATTGCCGGCCGCTATGGTAACCCATTCCGTCAAAAGGCTCAGACTGTAGAGATCAATATTTTGCAGATTATCAATGCACACATATACTTTTTGGTTCTTAAGAATATATTTAATATATTCATGAGCAATGAGCATACTGTCTTTTGTTGACAGAGTTAATCGGTTTGCAGAGTTATATTCATATATTCTGCTAAACCTGGAAATAATATATTTGCCCACTGCCAAACCGGAGGACGCCGCCAGATTATCAGGAGAAATGTGTGACAGTAATTCCTCGAGCGCTTCTTTTTTTATAGCAGTATTTTTATTATGGGAAATATAATAGTCAAATGTACACTTTGGATAGTTCTCTTTATTTATGGAAAAAAAACTGACAAAGCAATTAAATACTCTGGTCAGATAGTTTCCCTCCGTATAGGAATCGGATATATTTTCCGGCATTGTTCTGACACATACAGGGATTCCTTGGGATATAAGCTTTAAAATACGATTCGTTAAAGTGCTTTTTCCTATACCGCTTTCCGAGTAAATAATCAGCAAATCAGCCATTTTATTATTTATAACATCCATTATAAAATTTGTCTCATATTCCCTGTCAACCATGTTGTCATTCGATAACCTGGTTGGTATTAAATCATTCATGAAGGTTCTCCTTATCATTTGTAATAGAAAATAATAATGGATAACTCTTTATTATCCGTC
>NZ_CALPCY010000112.1:0-3589 GCF_943193115.1 Otoolea muris | reverse complement strand
GGAGCTGCCCGGTGAGGGGCCTGTGGAGGGTATGACGCTGGTAAGCCGCTCATACGGCACAGAGAAAGGCAAAGAAATCGATTTAAAAGAATACCAGGGGAAGCTGGGACAGATCCAGGCTATTGAGGAAGCATTGACACGTGTGCAGGCCCGCAAACAGAAAGCAATTGATTCCCTCCACCGCTATGGCTATGACGACGCCCGTCTCGAAATCGAGCTGAGGAACGCGCAGAAGGCAGAGAAGGAAGCCGGGATGGACGACAGCGGGGATGGAAACGGGGTCTGTCTCTATCTCCCTGACAACGGACGTGATACGCCATGATTAAAGTATTAAAACCACAGAAAGGCCCGCAGGAGGCGTTCCTCGCGACGCCTGCGGACATCGCCATATACGGCGGCGCTGCGGGCGGCGGGAAGTCGTATGCGCTCCTCCTGGAGGCGGCAAGGCATACAGGCAACCCGAAATTTGGCGCGGTCATATTCCGGCGGCAGTCCATCCAGATCACGCAGGAGGGCGGCCTGTGGGATACCAGCACGGAGATATACGGGGGCCTGGCTGTCCCCAGGACATCGCCGCGCCGCTTCTGGCGCTTCCGTTCTGGGGCAAAGGTGAATTTTGCGCATATTGACGGCGATAAGGACTTAAACGGGTGGCAGGGCAGCCAGATCGCGCTGATTGGCTACGATGAGCTGACACATTTTACAAAGCACCAGTTTTTCTACATGATGTCACGTAACCGCTCCGCGTGCGGGATAAAGCCTTACATCCGGGCCACCTGTAACCCCGACTCTGACAGTTGGGTGGCTGATTTTATCGGGTGGTGGATTGATCCGCAGACCGGCTATCCGATACCGGAACGGAGCGGAAAAATCCGTTACATGGCCCGCAAAAACGAGGAAATCGTCTGGGCCGATACCCCGGAAGATCTTGTTTCGCAGGGAATAGACCGTACAGAAATAAAGAGCGTTACGTTTATCGCCTCTACCATCAACGACAATAAAATCCTCCTGGCAAATGATCCGTCCTACCTTGCAAACTTAAAATCGCTTCCGCTGGTTGAACGGGAACGGCTCCTCAACGGGAACTGGAAGATCAAGCCGGCAGCAGGCATGTACTTTAAGCGCACGCAGGTCGGGGAAATGCTTGGAACGCTGCCCGGGGACGTCATACTGTGGGCCCGCGGATGGGATCTGGCAGCCACAGGAGAAGACGAAAACGGCGATCCGGCCTATACGGCGGGCGTGCTCATCGGGAAGCGGAGGAATGGCCGCTACATAGTGGCTGATGTAATTAATAAGCGTCTTACGGCCTCAGAGGTGCGTAAGCTCATCCTCATGACCGCGCAGACAGACCGGGCGGCATATGGCCGTGTGATACAGCGGCTCCCGCAGGATCCGGGGCAGGCGGGGAAAGAACAGGCGCAGAGTTATACCAGGATGCTTTCCGGCTTCCTCGTAAAGGTGATACCGGAGAGCGGGAGCAAGGAGTCCCGGGCCGAGCCGTTCGCGGCACAGTGGCAGGCCGGGAATGTGGATGTCCTGACCGCAGAGTGGAATGAGATGTATTTCAACCAGCTCGAATCATTCCCGGAGGGAAAATTTAAAGACATGGTTGATGCGGGAAGCTCCGGCTTTAATGAAATTGAGAACGGGGCCACATACTCAGCCCCGCCATCCGAAAACCGGTTAGGCAGGAGCAGTTACTGGAGGTGAAACCAGATAAATGAATGGACGGAAGAGGAAAGATTTGCAGATAACACTTTTTCAGGGGGATTGCCTTGAATTAATGGAACATATGGAAGATGGGCTGTTTGATATGGTCCTGACCGATCCCCCATATTCATCAGGCGGGCTGTATGCCGGGGACAGGCAGAAAAGTACAGCCAGTAAATACACGGATACAACTTATAACGGGGCATCAAGATTCCCGGATTTCAGCGGCGATAACATGGATCAGCGTTCTTTTACGGAATTTATGCGTATGGTCCTGGCTAAAGCAAGGCAGAAAAGCAAAGACGGGGCGGTTATCGCAGTATTCGTTGACTGGCGTAACCTCGCGGCCATGACGGACGCCCTTCAGGCAGCAGGCTGGATTTACCGTGGGATCGTCGTATGGAATAAGGGCAACGCCCGAAATATCCCCGGACGTTTCCGGCAGGACTGTGAATTTATCGTCTGGGGCACCAACGGGCAGAAACCGGTGGACTGGAAACCCGGGGCTGCAGCACTCCAGGGGTTTTACAGCGAAAAAAGCGTCCCCTCCAGAATAAAACATCATCAGACAGAGAAACCCGTTAGCCTGTTGGAAAAACTGATTGCAATTTCTCCGGCAGACGGTTATGTCTGTGATTTGTTCATGGGAAGCGGGAGCACTGGGGTTGCCTGTATAAATACAAACCGGAACTTTACGGGGATAGAACTCAGTAAACAGATATTTGATACTGCAAAAACAAGGATAGATGAGGTAATGGCAGCCATCTGGGAATAAAACCCGTATGTCCAGGACAGGCGGACAGCGGTATCGGGACGGAGGAGAATAAACATATGACTTTTGAGAAAGCACTCGGACAGGTAAAAAAGGGGGACGGGACAGGGATGAGGCGCCCCCACTGGGAAAACGGGGATGTGCGTTGCCAGAACCCTTTGTTTAACGGCCCGTGCACAGGCGCGGGGATGACAGCGCCTTACCTGTACATGTCAGACAGGCTGGGGAATATCCCCTGGATCCCGTCAATGAGGGATTTGTTTGCGGATGACTGGGAGATTGTGGAGTGGTAAACCTATGGCAAAAAACAGGGAAATCGGCCGCACAGGCCAGCGCCGCTACGGAGGGACGCTGTACGAGGAATTCCTCCCGGAGCTCCGTGGGCGGCGCGGGATAGAGGTATACCGGGAAATGTCCGACAATGACGATGTGGTGGGCGCGATCCTCTTTGCTGTCAAAATGCTGGTCCGGCAATGCGCCTGGAATGTGGAGCCGGGCGGCGCTACGGCAGCGGACAGGGAGGCGGCGGAGTTTGTAAGGGGCTGTATGGACGACATGCAGGACACCTGGATTGACACTGTGTCCGAAATCCTCTCTTTCCTCACTTACGGCTGGAGCTTCCACGAGATTGTTTATAAGCGCCGTATGGGAAACACAGGCGACCGACGCAGCAGGAGTAAATACAGCGACGGCCTGGTCGGCTGGAAAAAGCTGCCGGTAAGGGCGCAGGAAACCCTGTACCGCTGGGAGTATGACCGGGAGGACAACCTCCTCGCCATGACACAGATGCCGCCCCCGGATTTCGGGATATACACGATCCCCGTAGAAAAAGCGCTCCTGTTCCGGACGGAGAGCCGCAGGGACAGCCCGGAGGGCAGGAGCATCTTAAGGAACGCCTACAGGCCGTGGTATTTTAAGCGGCGGATCCAGGAGATTGAGGGGATCGGCATTGAGAGGGATCTGGCCGGGCTCCCCGTCCTGTATGCGCCCGAAACATCGGACATATGGAACCCGAACATACCGGATAATCCCGAGAAGCTTTCGCGTCTGGAAGATATTGTCAGGAACATCCGCCGGGATGAGATGGAGGGAATTGTCCTCCCG
>NZ_CALPCY010000111.1:0-3628 GCF_943193115.1 Otoolea muris | reverse complement strand
GTTATAGGAATAAAATTTTTATCGGAACAAGCCGCAAAAACCATTGTAATCACAAGGATAATGCGGTAAAAAGTTCCGATAAAAATATATCCGTGCAAGAGAATTGGATGGGAGGAAAAATTTCTGATTTAGAAAAAGTTCCTATAAAAATTGGCACAATAATCATTGTTCGATATGCTATAGGAAGCAGGGACATTCCTGACTACTATATGAGGAGGACTACTTATTGTGATAACAAGAGAAAAAGTACCAGTTGAAGGACTGCTGGAAAGCTACGAGGCTGCCCTGATGCAGACAGGGTACAGTATCACCACAAAGCTGTTGCTTATACGACGGGCGGATCTTATGATCCGGCAGCATCTGAACGAAGGCATGGTGTATTTTGACCAGTCTGTCATCAATCGTTATTTGAGAGAGATTGATGACAGATATTTCAGGGGTACTATGCAGAAAAAACATTATGAGCGAACAAAACGTGAAATCGACCGTTTCGTCAGCTATGTCTGCACAGGACGGATTGATGCCCTGTCAAGTACGCTCCGTGGAGCCAGGCAGGAACTGACACCAACATTCAAGCAGATTGCAGAGGAATTTATAGCAGGGGATTTTCATCCTAATACCCGCTGTGACATACGATGGGTGGCATACAAATACTTTGCTTGGCTGGAAGACCGGGGATTCAAAGATATGTCAGGTGTCGGAGCCATACATATCCAGAAATTTCTTCTGTTCTGTTCAGAACACTATGCGCCGGGTACCATCCACAATGTACGTCTGTATTTGAAGAAACTGTACGCTTTCCTCCATATGACCGGGCAGGTGAACGATGATTATTCAGCATTGTTTTCCTTTTCGGTGCAGCGGGAAAAAAGGGTGTTCCCGGTTCTTCCAAAATCAGATATAGCTAAGCTGCTGGACGCAATCGACCGTTCAACGGTCAAAGGAAAACGTGACTACGCGATTATGATGCTGGGGACTGTCCTCGGCCTGCGGGCCTGTGATGTGATAGCTCTGAAGCTGGAAGATATAGACTGGCTTCGGGGTGAAATCCGCATTGTGCAGTCCAAAACCTCCTATCCGGTGCATCTGCCATTAACACAGGATGTGGGGGAAGCCCTGAAAGATTACATTCTTAATGCCCGGCCACATACAGCGGACAATGAAATTTTTCTCCGTATCAATGCGCCGCACAAAAGGCTTGCTGCCGCAGTGACAGTAGGAGAAATTTATAGGGACTGCTGTATCGCTGCCAGCCTGCCGGCAAGTACCCGGTTCCATAATCTACGCCGTGCGCTTGGCACGTCTATGGTGACAAACGGAATCTCTGTCTATGATGTCGCTCAGGTATTCGGGGACAAAAACGTCAACTCAACAAAGCCCTATCTTGCTGCGGATATGGAACATCTTAAAATGTGTGCATTAACCTTTGCGGGAATTGAGCCGGAAGGCGGTGAGCCTCAATGATAAAATTTTCAAGCGTATTCGGAGAACGGATTTCAAATTTTCTGGACTATCGCACCGCACGTGGTTATAAAAGAGAAACCTACCTCCGGCATTTCATAAAATTTGATTGCTGGTGCATGGAAAAGCATCCAACACAAACAAAACTGTCCCGCGAACTTGTTCTCGACTGGATTAATGATGCTGTGGTTTCCAGCTACAATACTGCCCAACGGGTTGCATCCATGCGGCAGTTTGCAAGATACCTGTGTGCTATTGGAGAAGAAGCATATATCCTGCCAGAAAAATATGCCCCGCTTAAAAGCAGGGCAACTGCTTACCTTTTTACTGACATGGAGTTGTCGGCTCTTTTCAGGGCCATTGACCAACTGCCACCCACAAAAAAGGAACCTTTTCTGAATGAAATTGCCCCTGCCTTGTACCGCCTGATCTATACCTGTGGCCTGCGCCCAAATGAAGGCCGGGAGCTATTGGCGGAAAACATCCATTTAGAAACTGGCGAAATCCTCATTACGCATACTAAGCGGAACAAAGAACGTATTGTTGTCATGTCGGATGATATGCTTATTTTTGCACGCAAATATGAACAGCGGCGAAGGCTTTTTTGCTGTGAAAATCCATACTTCTTTCCATCTGCAAATGGTGGGGCGTTGACAACGGAAACCTTGTATTCCGCATTCAACAGGGCTTGGTCCCATGCAGAACTGGCGGGGAAGTATCCAGGGAAAGTTCGTGTGTATGATCTCAGGCATCGATTCGCTTCGGCTTGTCTGAACCGCTGGCTCAATAATGGAGAAAATTTAATGGCCATGCTCCCATTCCTTCGTGAATATATGGGGCATGGCAGCTTGTCCGAAACGGCATACTACATCCATATCCTGCCGGAAAACATCATCAAGTCTTCCGCTATTGATTGGGATAAATTTAACGCGATGTTCCCGGAGGTGACGGAATGATGAAGACTGGAGAAAGTTCACTATTTCCACTGTTATACGACTACCTGAAAACCTACCTGCCCAAGCAACGCAATGTTAGCCACAACACAATCCTTTCATACCGAAAAGCCTTAGAAGAACTTCTGGACTATGTGAAAGAGCGCGAACAGATACCGCTAGGCAGCCTCTCTTTTGAACATCTGACTGCCGATGTTATTTTTTCGTTTCTTAAACATCTCGAATTGGAAAAGGGGTGCTCTATTTCTACACGCAATGCCAGATTTGCTGCAATCCGTGCTTTTATGGACTATGCAGCCGATCATGACATAACGTTAATCGCTAATCTCAATAAGTTGAAGAAGGTTCCATTCAAGAAGCCTGACAACACGATTATGGTAGATTATATGAGCATGAGGGCGATTACCGCGATTATTGAGCAGCCAGACATTAATACACCAAAAGGACTGCGCGATAGATTTTTTATTATGCTTTTGTATGATACTGGCGCACGGGTTCAAGAGGTACTTAACTTAAAGCTGGGGGATTTGCAGTTAGGCCAGTTACCCAAAGTTACGCTGTTTGGAAAGGGACGAAAAACCCGTGTTGTGCCATTAATGGAAAAAACAGCTCAACATTTAAAAAAATATTTGTCCGTATTCCATAAGGATACTGCTCAAAATGTTGATGCGCCATTATTCTATTCAGTAATTCATGGCAACAAGCAACGTCTTTCTGACAGACGAATTAGATATGTACTCCAAAAATATGGCGAACAGGCCCGGCGTGTTTGTCCTGAAGTTCCCTCCAACGTATATCCGCATTTATTGCGTCATAGCCGCGCGATGCATTTATATCAAGAAGGCATGGATTTGACACTTGTATCCCAATGGCTTGGACACTCGCAGCTTGAAACCACTCAAATTTATGCCCATGCAGATACTGAGCATAAGCGTAAGGCTATTGAAGCAGCTACGCCGCAGGACAATCCGCTCTACTCCAAGCTAAATTCTGCGAGATATACTGTAACTGACGAAGAAACTCTCAAGAAATTGACTGGGTTAAAATAGCTGTATTTTTATAGGAACTTTTGGGGAATTTGAAATTTATTCCCGTACACAATTTCCTGGCATAGTTGAATTTTTATCGGAACTTTTTACCGCTGTATCCTTGTATTTTCAAGGATTCTTGTAACTTGTTCCGATAAAAATTTTGTTCCTATAACTACAATTATA
>NZ_CALPCY010000110.1:0-3923 GCF_943193115.1 Otoolea muris | reverse complement strand
CTGAGCGCTATTTTGTGAGCTAAAGTATTGATTTTTCAAGGAGCAAATCCCATTTTTAATGTGGGAAGTTTGAGTATCTTATTGTTTCTATTATAACATTTCAGAATGACAGAATATGTCTTTGTGGCTATCTTATTTACATTTTCTCCAATTTTTATACCTCCCAGAAGTTTCCCTTCCATCTTTAGGTTTTGGCGTATTTCTTGGAATCGCCCAAGCACGTCCAAATTTTATCGCACCTTCAATTTTTCCATTGATGCATAAAGTTTGTACCCATCTCGGTGTAACTCCCCAAAGTTCTGCAGTTTCTTTAATTGTCATGTACTCATCCATTTTTACCTCTACTTACAATCTCAAAATACATAATCAATTTTCTTGTTTAACCCTATGAATTTGTATTTTTATCAATAAAATTCACTGATGCAATCACTTAAACGCCACAAGGGCGTTTGCCCCTGCTTCGCAGGAGCGGAGTATTAATTTACACGATGGAAGCATCGGAGAATGTACCCTCCTATGATTCAAGCGCCGTGTTTTTCACTATATGTAGTATATTTGATTTATACTCACCGCAGATTTTGCAGTAATGCCCGCGCTTTTTCATTCCGATTCACCGTCCTCTGTCAGAGCATACAAACGGTGGACCGATCCCATAACGGTGTTCCATTCCAGATCAGCCGCATAGGAAAATTTTCTGCGGTAAGCGGACCAAAGCGCCTGCATCGTATGGCTGTTTTCCACTTCGGATAACACTTCCTTCGCTTCTTTCAAATGCCCCTCCGTCCCGCGCTTGCGGGCGGTAGCAAGGAGCGCGCGGCGGAGAATATCGGAATCCAGCGATCTTCCATGAAGCTGTTCCAGAATGTAGAGGTCATAAAAATCCCTCATGCGGGTGTTTGTTATGGTTCGGGCAATCATTGTTTCCAGCTTTTCCGCAAGTACGGTTTCCAGATTGTACGCCCAAATATCAATGGAGCGTTCCTCCAGCATAAGCCGGAAGCTGTACCGGACTGCCCTCGGCGTAATCACATCCCCGGTAGAAATATCAATTTTCAGCGGCGTCACCACTCCGTCAAAGACAGTGGCCATGCTGACCCGAGTCCCCGGATACTCGGCCTCGTCCATGATTTCCGAAATGCTTTTCATCTGGAACTCCACACCGTCCTCAATGGGGACCGCTATGATGGAGGACATCAGATTTTCAATGTCCTCCACATTCACGCCGGCCCCTCTGACGGTTGCGTCTAAATCCATTGTAGACCGGGCATCCAGCCCTACCATTGCGGCAACCAGCATCCCGCCTTTCAAAATAAAGTTATCCCGATACTCAGAAAGGGAAATGCGTTCCAGAAAACGCTCCATCATATAGTTCCGCATCAAAATCTGTGCGTCCGCCGATTTCTCCCTTGCGAGATTGCGGATCAAATCTTTCAGCCGCCTCGCTGTCTTTATCATAATAACACCTCCAAATACTGCCGCAAAATTTTTTCAACCCGGAACAGCCCTGCATACTGCATCAGCCTCCGCAGATTTTTCTCTTTCCTGCGGGCGTACATTTTGAGCGCCCCTTGCAATGTCTGCATCTCTATACTGCTCCGGCAGCGAAGCAGGTCGCAGATGGTCCGCTCCATATCATAAGCCGGAACCGTATGCCCGAAAGGGGTTTGTGCCGTACTCTTTCCGACGCCATGCAATTCCGGTTTTATGGTGTAGACGAAAACCCCGTCCGCTTTCAATCTGGTCGTGCTGTATCCCCGTCTGACGGTAATGGAATAGGGGGAAGGCTCCCGGTCGGTCAGATCATGGAAAAACAGCGCCGTTTCATGGGAAAAAATCCCCTGGCTGCATCGTAAATGGAGCAGGTACATCCCATCGACCCAGGCATCCGGCGATACATAAACCCCATGTGCCGCCTGTTCCAATTCTTTTTCCTTCACATAATTGTAAAAAACGGATTTTGGAATCCCCCGTTTCACCGCCTCTGATGTTTGGAGCATACCGCGCTGTTCCTCTAAAATCGTGTCCAGCTGTTCAAACTGTGTCATGCTGTCACTTCCTTTCGTGCTACTATTATACGTGATTGTAGCACGAAAGTAAATAACGGCAAAAAAGAAAAATCGGAGGAAGGCGCGGCGAAGAACGCCGTTCCTCCCTCCGCAGATGGGGCAAGCTGTCCGGTCAGGAGAGCTAGCTTGGCAAGCTGGGCCAGTATCTTCTGCACACCGTCCCAAAGCTGTTCCTGCCGCTGGGATATATCCTCCAAATCAGTGTTATAAACCCGCCTGGTTTCATGCACTTTACGGGTCAGCTGGTTCAGGTTGTTGCTGGAATAGCGCATCAGGGACACCAGCTCCTTCAGCTCCGGCAAATCCAGCTTTACCACATAGCCATCCAGCGCCATTTTCCGCAGGTAGGCTTCCCGGTTGACGGTCCCAAGCCGGGACATTTTCTGCTCAATCAGGGCCAGCTCCTCCGGTGAAACCCGGAAATTCACCTGTACCTCCCGTTTCCGCTTTGCCGCGCTCATCGTTCCGGTTCCCGTTTCTTAGGGGCGGCAGGTCTGCGTTCCGGCGGCTCCTGTTTGAGTTTTTCCAGAACGGAGCCTTTCTCCGGGGCTTGAAGGACTTTCCGCGCCTGCTTCAAAAACAGGTCGGTCAGGCCGGGGGTGACCTTATCCACCACCAGGACATAGCTGTGGCGGGGATCGCCGCCATCCTCCGGCATGGGGATTGTTTTCGCCCAGGCTTTGTTGTCGCGGGAGATACGCGCGTCATGCTCTTTTTTCAGCACCGTATTGGCAAGGATGTACTGCATACGCTCCGGCCCGAACTGTTCCAGCACTTCTTTGACAGCGGCCTCGGTATTCAGACGGTTATCTCCATAATGGGCGCTGATGGCCTGCTCAATGTCTTCTTTGCAGGCAAGGTTGGCTTGCAGGGAGGCGCGGTACTGCGCCATCTCCCCATGCTCGGACGCATAGGCGGCGGAGTGGGGATAGATCGGGGCGGCCCTCTGTTCCTCTTTTGCCTTGTGCATCTCATTGGCTCGTTCCTCAATGCTGTCCCGGATCACATCCATATAGCCGGTTTCCAGCTTCTCAAAATGGCGGTACACATCGGCCAGCGGGGAGGGGGAATCCAGAAGCGCCTGGGCTTGGGCGTTTTTAGCTCCAATACCTCCATCGCTATCACAATGTCCTCCCGGACGGTGTACTCATAGGCATGGTTTAGGACCTCCTCCGGGGACTGGCTTTTCAGCCAATCCCGGAAGGTATCCTGTTCAGCGGCCATTTTCTCATAAAGGGCCGTATTCTTTTCGTTGCTGTTCATATTATCTTGCCTCCTGTTCCTGTTGTTTGGGTTTCTTTTCCATGCTGCGGGGCGGAAGCGGGCGTTTCAGCCCTTCCAGCACCGAGGGCCTTGCGCGCTTGGCAATCGCCGCTTCTGGACGGGACTGCCCCTTGCTGTCCATGTTCAGCTCCATATCCAGCTCCACCAGACGGGCGTTTTTGACCCGCAATTTCTCCTCATAGGGGAAGGCTTTGCCCACTTCCTCCTTCGCGGCGGCCTGCTGCTGGTAAAGGTTATCCAGCTGGACTTTGACGCCTTCCAACCTTTAGTAGTAATATTTGCGGTTGCCTGCCATTCGTTCCTCCTTTGGTCTGTTCTGTAGCTTCTGTTACGCTTTAGGACGCCGTTTTGAGGGGTAAAGGATATAAATTACCGTCTACCCGTTGAGGGCGGTCTGAAAAGCCTTGATTTACGGGGGGTTCCAGTTCCTAAAGCGTGACATAGTAGCCTTTGTTTCGTAAGCGTCAAATAAGAACGTATAGTGAAATATATGGCCTTCTCCTGTAAAATCAGGGTTAGAGTTTTTAGGGTTCACTCCAAAAACTCTAAATCCAGATAAAGGAGAATACCCAT
>NZ_CALPCY010000109.1:0-4836 GCF_943193115.1 Otoolea muris | reverse complement strand
AAGCCCAATGACAAGCTTGCTACTTTATGCTCTTTTTCCTAGAGTCAAACGGAAAGAATTAACGTCATTTACTATAATTCCCGCCTTTCTTTTTCTGTACTCCGTACATTCCTTTAGAGAGTCGTCTGGTAATATTCTTCCCATTCGTCAAATATTTTTTTCCATTGCCGATAGATAAAATCCCAGTCGCTCGTAAAGATATTTCCCAGCGATATAGTAGGAAACGTATTAGACATCGTGACATGGAGTTCTCCTGGTTTTGTCGGCGTTCTCACCCCCGCCCCGGCATAAAGCCTGCAAGGTCAATTTTATCCCATCCTCCAATCCCCTCAAAACAATACCATCTCATCCATTTCCATCGTCTCATCCACGTCAATGATCCCAAAATGGTGATCCCAGAACAGGTAAACCTCATAATACACCGGCAGGAACATATCCCGCAGGAATTCGAGCCTCTCCTGTTCCTCCCCATTCTCCTTTACCCCCACATAGACCAGCACCTCGCGCGCCGCCTCATTGCCGGCGTAAACCAGGGAATCCGGGTACATATGCCGCATGGCTTCTTTGAACAGGTAAATGGAGCTCCCGCACCGGTACAGCTTTAATACCAGCCTCAGCAGGCGGCGCAGCTTTTCTTTGGGGAACCGCTTTATCACAGCGCCCGCCTGGCTGCCGCATACCCCGTCCAGCAAATCATCAAGGAGGAAGCGCAGGGCATACTCCTGCCTGGAGAGCCCCTGGCGCAGGTCAAGCCGGATGAAATACTGCATGCACGCATCGAAAAAGATCCGCCGGCTTGCCTCATAATCCGTTATGTTGATGTCAAACAGGGCGGCAAATTCCCGTGAAAAACGGTACAGGGGATTGAGCCTGACCTCGTTTTGTTCGATGTCCCGGCTGTTGATGGTTTCCTGTACGATCTCCGTATAAGGGCTCCCGTCCCGCGCCGGGACGTAACGGACCGCTTCCCTTGCAAGCCCCGCCCGGTCCGCCGCCAGGGCTGCTTCCCACGCATAATTCATTGTATACCTCCCTCAAGCATCCCGGCGCAGCGGTATTCGCCGATCTCCATCTGGAGCTGGGAGAGGACGAAGCGCGCCATGCTGCCATTTAAGTAGTGCCCCGGCTTTTTTTCTTTGAATTTCAGCGCCAGCGTCTTACGGCCCTCCATGGGGAACAGCTCATCCCGCGCGAACCAGTTCATGTCCGGGGCCAGCAGGGCTTCCCCGGCGCAGTCCGTGATTTCATAGCCCGCCGCCTCGATGAAATCCCCGGTATCCAGCTCCATAATCCGGCGGAACAGATCGGTTTTGGTCATCAGCCGGCTCCCGTTATGCTCCGCATAGCGGCGGATGAAGCTGTCCTTCCTGTGGTTGCTCAAAAAGGGCGCGTCATAGTCCAGGGAGCGCGCGGCGGGCTTCTGGATCATATGCAGGATCCGCCAGCCCTCGAAGATCTCCTTTTTTGTCTTGAGGATGATCTTTTTCTTTTCATGCCGAATCTCCAGGATGTCTTCATTGGAGATCGCCAGGTAGCCGTCCGTTTCCCCGCGGCCCTGCAGCGGGAATTCATGCTCGTAGTAAATGCCGTCCGTGCAGGGGACCATGAACTGCGTGCTGTCAAAGGGGAGCTGTTCCATGTTCCAGAGGGGGATCATGGAGCGGCGTATGTACGGCGCGTATTCCCCGTAGTCAACGGAAACAGCCTCCGGCTGCGGCCCTTCCCCGGCTGTCCCGGGGCCGCCCCAGCCGTAGGCTTCGGCATACACGTCGTAAAATTTGTCCAGGTATCCCATATGGACCGTCTGCCACGGGATATGGTTGTCCTGGAACACTTGGTACAGCCGTTCCACCGCTTCCCGGTAGCGCGCCGCGGGCCGCACACTGAACATCCTCCCTCCCGCCCCGGGCGTCCCGCTCCCCGGGAAGCGGCCGGCCGCGGCGAACGCCTGCTGCACCGTGTCGTCCGCCTCTAAGAAGATGGTTTCGACGAACCTGCGCCCGTCGTCTGACAGGGCTTTTGCCAGGCTGTCCGGTTTTAAGTCCGCCTCCAGCACCGGGTAAAGCGTTTCGTTGGACGGGTCGTAGTGCTCCCGCCTGACAATGGTCATGACTGTCCCATACTGGTTTGCGCGGATTTCCATTTCCTCAAAGATGCGCTGTTCCAGCTTTTTGTATTTTTCCTCCATGCACCCGATCACCCGGCCCAGTCCGTTCAGGAGGAGCTCCTTTGTGAAGCGCCTCTCGTCCAGGTCATTTATCTCCCGCAGCCGCTCTTCAAGGTAGCGGTCAAAGTCAAAGGGGTATTCGCGGATCGCGGACATGTTGTGTTCAAACCATCCTGCCATGTGGTTCCTCCTGTTGTGCTGTCAGACTGATTTTCAGATTTTTAATTGGGGCGGGTTGTTTATTGGTGTTTATGTTTATAATTAAGGTTATATTTCGATTGATATTCTTCATTTTCAATGTCTTCTATAAAATATGACAGCGGTACGGTATGCTCTTCTGCCTGTTTCCTGGCATCATGGAGTCCCTTTATCAGATCCTTATATTGTTCTTTTGTTACACGTATAAAATAATTCTGCCCATCATAATACAGTTTTCTTTTCATTGATTCAGGTATCTGCCCCTTTTGAAGACGTTCCATATATCCTGGAATCGATACAATGTATCTTTGGGGGTGCATTAACGCAGCATACTCGATCCTCGTTTCAATTTGTCCATCCTTATCCATCTGGTTTAAATATTCTTCATCGTCATTATGGGTATATCCTATCTTTCTGCTCCCCAATATGCATCCGCCTGAAGTTATATTGTCATACCAGGAGACATAACCATCCGTTTCAGGATCATATTTACATACAAATGTCCCGGCTGTATCTGCAATGCACAGTTCCGGCGCGCCGTCCTCATCCATATCAAAAAAATACATGTCAGGACTGTTTGTCACGAGCTCCTCTAAATCATATCTGTCTTCCATGATGCTGCTTCCCCCGTCTTTTCTGTAAGCAATCAGACCTTCCCTCAGGAGCCGCTCATATTTTTTCCTGTAACATTCACGGATTTCTTCGTTTCCCACTTTATATTCTGCGGTAAACCCTATTTCGTTATGTATATCCCGGATTAGTTCTACCTCCTCCGGTTCTGCAAATACCATAAGATCTGGAAAATGATCGATATGTCTGTGTGTCTCTATATCGGATTTCCGTCTGACATCTGTTACATATCCAATGAAATTAGAAACCGGTTCCGCCATATAATTTTCAAGGAGCGCGGCCCGGACATGACAGGGTATATTAAATCCGGAGCTTTTTTCGCAGCCCGACAGATACAAAACCTCAGAAACCAGCAAACTCCACACGATTACATTTTTTATTCGATTCACTTTCACTGTACCATATCCTCTCCACGCGTTTGAGTCTCATAGTTGACTTCCACACAGTTCAGGCTATAATCTTAACTTTCGGCGTTGTTCCTCTTCCAGAAATCTCAATTGCCCACGGAATTCTGCCCTCATCTCTTCATAGCAGCCTTTCAGATACCGGCGCTTTCGTTCCGCCCGCTATGCCCTGTACTCCCGGATCGACTGCCCCATTTCCTGAATCCTCCCTGACATGCCGCCCTCCCTTATTAATCTGTTGACTCTTCCCTTACTCCCTGCCCGTACGATGTCCCGAATATCTCTTCAAACGTCATATACGGCGGCGCATATTGATCCGCATATCTGACTATATGCAGAAAATCCTTTGTCATTTCCTCCCAGTATTCCTTTGTTACCTTTATATTTATCCTATCCACTCCGTTTATAGACATGAACCCCCAATAATCAAACGGTTCCCCGCTCATCGCCAGGTCAACCATAGCCACGAAATACGTCTTGTCTCCTTCCCTGTCCATCGACTCATAATCATATACCCAGTGGCCGGCCCCTCCGGAATCATATTCAGCCCACTGGCTGCTCCCCAGAAAATCGGATTTTGCGTCCTGCCTCTCCAATACATACACCGCATCCTCCTCCGCTTCGTATTTTAATACCGTAAACCCGTCTAAATGGACTACCAGCTCCGGGAGGCCGTCCCCTTCCCAGTCCAGATAGTGGTATCCCAGATTTTTTAAGACATCCAGAAATTCGCTGTCGTTCATCATCGCAAGCTTGTGCCCCCGCACGAGTTCCCGGTAATATGTCTGCCGCCCGTCCTTATTTGCACCCCTGTCTCTGTAGCTTTTTACAGGTGTCTGCTCCGTAAGCGCTTTATAAAACGCCTCTTTGTAGACACGATCGGTTTCCGGCCCGTATAATTGCGGATCGACCGGGAAATCCTGGATATCTGTAAAATCGATTTCCTCCATCATCGCTTTAAGCGTCTGAAGCTCCTCTTCTGTCGCAAAGGATTCTTCCAGAAATACTTCCGCGTATTCCTGTTCAGATGATATGGTATCCTGCAGGCTGCTTTCTTCACTTTCGCGGGAATACTCTGTCTCATTGAAATTGCGTTTTGCGGGAGGCGGGCCGCAGGCCGCGCAGGAGCACAGCGCGGCAGTCAGCCCTGATACTATAAAATATTTTTTCATGTCCATTTACCAGCCTTTCCTGCCCTGCAGATAATGATGCTTCAAATAAGATGTCTCTCATCTCAAGGTATTTCTTCTTATCTCTTTTTGTATACTGGAAATTCAGGCAGACGCTTCCCACACGCTTATTCCTGTCCTGTATATCTTAAACCACATATAAATAAAGATGCATATGTTTTTACTCAAAGCAGGAAACTTCAAAGCAGTCTTCGTGCCATATTCCTCCGACAAATGTAGTTGCATTTTTAATATCTGCATATGTATC
>NZ_CALPCY010000108.1:0-5010 GCF_943193115.1 Otoolea muris | reverse complement strand
TTGCGGTAAGGGTACAGAGGCTAAATTGGGTAATCAGAGGGTGGATAAACTATTTTGCGTTAGGCTCTATGAAAACGCTAATGAACGATGTAGACGCGCATTTGCGAACAAGATTGCGGGTAATTATCTGGAAGCAATGGAAAGTAGCGAAAAAGCGGCAATGGGGATTGCAGAAACTGGGAATAGGAAAAGACCTGGCGAGGCAGACAGCCTATATGGGAGACCGCTATCAATGGGTAGTGACGAAAACATGTGTAGTCAGGGCAATCTCAAAAGAAAAGCTGTCACAGGCAGGGCTTATCAGATGTTACGATTATTACTTAGAACGTCATGCTTTGAAGTTATGTTGAACCGCCGTATGCCGAACGGCATGTACGGTGGTGTGAGAGGGGGATTAAATTCCCCCTACTCGATTGACTCACTCATATACATAAGATATCCTAAATTTACGAGGTAAGATAAATAACTAAGATTTCCTTAGGAGATAATGGAAGAGATAAAACTGTTCAATTTTTGTGTTCTCAATATTAAATAAAACACCATATTCAAGAACTCCCTATGGGTACGATGAATTCCTATGGAGTTATCATTGTGTGAAGACAGGAAATACGGGTATGGAAGCTCTATATAAAATTTGTTCGTTTCAGAATATGACTTTTCGTAGTTTTCACAATACTCTTTTGTCTACATCTGTCATCAGTTAATGGGATATATTTCATCCGGGAATAAATGATGCGTAGATTAGGTTTATTAACGAAAATTTCTTTAGGCTTATACAAAATATTTTGTTGCCTTTAAAATCATCTCCAATTTACATAACAATATTTAGACTGAAAAGCAACCGCATACTCCATTTACAGGCAGTTTTTAAAGTCAGAATATCATTTGCTAATAACTCATTAGGACTGCGGCTAGTACACCGTTTTCTTAATCCTTATATACTAAGCGTTTGATATTTGTATCAGTGCAAGGCGGAGGAAGGAGGCGATGCGGTGGCATCGTTGACTGACGACAACGTGGCAATGGTGCAAATATCAAGTGTTTAGTATATGAGGAATTAAAAAACGGTGTACTAGAGCAGGTAATTAAGAAAAACATTTGTATCAATCGAGATTTACAGTTTCAAACTTTTCCTCTCTATATGATTCTAACTCTTTGTCATAGTCAATCTGAGGAACTTTTCGTCTAAGGCTTTCTAGCTCTTCAAATGCTTTATCTTTAGCACTCTGCGGTTCCGTCCCATAAGGTTCGCCTATACTTTCTGTAATATGATTGATAAAATAAAGCTTATTCTCCGGTATCTGCTTCAGCAAATTAATAGCGTCTTTATTAAGTGTTGTCATGTGTAACCACCTCATAATCTGTAAATTAGTTTCTGATTAGTCTTAATAGATCTATTTTTATTACTTTGTATAGGAAAAATTTTTGTCATATACTACCAATAATCTTCTGCTTTGCTAGATATCCATCAAAAGGATATTTTAAATAATAAGTAGATATATTATGTCAATATTCGATTTAGAAAAGTATCTGATTAATTGTTAAAAAATAAGCTGAACAGTCTATTTGGACGATAATAGTATTTCAGGAGAAATCATAATGGCTGTTCTATTAAAAAATGGCTTGAATCTTGGTAGCAGATATGATATATTATGTATAGGAAAACAACCGCCCACAAAGTGGTTAGCCTCCCGGTAAACAGATAAGCCTACCTAACCGGCTAAGTACAAGGTAGGCTTATTATTTTCGCTTGTTATTCCTATCTATGTAGGCAAGCAATGCAATGAGAAAAGTACCGCCAACAAATAGTAGGTTTAATACTTCATATATACTCATCTACATCACCCCCCTTCTTCCTGTATTTCCCATGAAGGGATGATACCGATTGGTAAAGCAGCGATTGCCACTTTCAGAAAGATGGGAGGGTTTCCACCTTGTAACACGGTTGTTTCCTAGATTATATATTATAACATGAACAAGGTTATAATACAACAGTGATTTGTAAGTATATCAGGGTCAATAAGTGGTTTAGAAAGGTATCTACCTCCAGATGTGAGAACCAAACCAGAGAATGATGGCATGAAAGTTGCATTTTAGGAGAAAATTAAGTAATAGAGTGTAACGAAAGCAGAGGAATTACTTGAAAATCAAGATAATGTATTCTATAATATGTATTAAAATACATTTGCAGAGACAAGAACAAGAAACTGAATTTTTTGAGTGTTCCGTAACGAAAAAATATGAGAATCCGAGAAATCCATTTTTTCTCATAATATATCAGTATGCAAAAGAGAGGATTATCGTTGACATTTACGTTAGCTTCGTTAGATAATAATGACGGGATAAAAAAAGGTTATATATACATATGAAAGAGAAGAGGTTTAATACATGGAGTTAGATTTATCTTCGTATTTTGCGACTTCACTTGGTTTAGTTCTTTTGCTACTTGTGGTAAAGATTATTATGTATAAGACTACAATTTTATTAAAATTTGGCATCACTGGTTTATATGTTTTTGCGATTTTGATTCTGATACGCGGTTATCTCCCTTTTGATTTTTACAAGATAAATTTAACGACCAGTTATTACTCATATAAGATACTTCCTTTTATGAGAGAAATAATCTATCGTAAGATAAATGTAGGCGGAAAAATTGTGACTGTCAAACAGGTCATGATCATGATTTTTGCAGCAGGCTGGATGTGGATAACTTGTAAAAAACTATTTGGTTATTTTGCATTTAATAGGTTTTTAAATACAGCTCCACCCTGTCATAATGTAGGTATCAAGCAGATTTGTGAAAATATTTTTTATACCATATTTCCTCGGGAAAAGGAATATAATATAAAAATAGTTCAATCCAATATCGTAGGCAGTCCGGCGATTTTCGTGTCATCAAATCCTTTTATTATATTGCCGGATATTTCATATACTGAAGAAGAATTAAAGTTTGTATTTTATCATGAGTTAATACATTTAAAACATCGTGACTTCTTTATTAAAATAGCTACGGATTTATTAATACCGGCTTATTGGTGGAACCTATTTATATATAAGCGTTCATTTGATATCATAAATCAGGTGCAGGAACTATATGTTGATTATGAAGTTAATAGGACTTTGACTAAAAAAGGAAGGGTTGTGTATTTAAAGGTATTATCTAAAACAGCAGAATATATTTATAATAATAAAATAAGTAGAAAGCATGTTTACGCTTTGACAGATTCACAACAATTAAATTTGCGGCAAAGACTGGAGTGCATCATTAACTCGAAAGGGAAAGAGTTGATGTTCAGGGGAATTATATTCAGCATAGTTTTATTTATTCTTTCTTTTACGTTTATTTTTGAACCATCCTTTCGACCGACATATGATGAAATGGGGAATGAAGTGTTTGAAGGGAATGAAGAATTATCTTATTACATATGGGATGGCACAATTTATAGGTTATATATAGGCGGTGAATGTGTCTATACGACTTCAAAAATTCATGAGGATTTTAAAAATTTACCAGTATATAGGGAGGAATAAGATGAGAAGTTTTAATCACAGGAGGGTACAATTCCCCGATGCTTGCATCGTAACAAACTTACCATAAAGTAGAAAAGATGATACAATGGAAGCAGAAAGGAGAGTTGTAGATGAGTGAACATATCCACAAGTCGCACAACGTATCAAAGCTTATGTATCATTTTGTATTCCCAACGAAATATCGAAGAGTCGTAGTAAGTGAAGAGGTAGATGAGGTAATAAAAGAAACCTGTGAAGAAATAAGTAAGCGATACGGCCTATATTTTCTGGAGATAGGGACGGATAAAGATCATGTACATTTTCTGATCCAGTCGGTGCCAAGCTACAGTCTGACGCAGATAGTAAAGATAGTAAAAAGTATAACAGCCAAAGAAGTGCTCAGCCGATGTCCAGAGGTAAAGAGGGAACTGTGGGGAGGAAATTTCTGGTCGTCAGGATATTATGTAGCAAAAGTAAGTGAACATGGAAACGAAGAAGTAATAGCAAATTATGTAAAGAACCAGGGGAACGAATATAAGAAATTATTCCGGAACCAAGGGCTGGAAGGTCAAATGACCTTATTCGATTATATGTAGAGGAAGAGACAGGGAAACTTTCATACCCCGCTTTTGGACTTGCGTAAGCAAGTCCAAAAGGCAAGTGCTGTGAGAGGCGACGTAGGAGCCGCTCACAGTGCTTGAGTGCTTGCACCGGAGTAGTTGATTTTGTTGATAATAATGACACAAATTGCCAAAATTCAGCATATATAAGATTATAATATAAAATCGGCAGTGGTTCAATCAAAAGTGTAAAAGTTTTTAAGAGTTTTAAGAAGTAAGATCAAATAAAATCTACGAAAATCCATTATCTGATTCGCACTATATCATCCAATGCTTCCATAATTGTCATAAGCTCCCAATTTTACAAGCCGGGAGCTAGCGCATTTCAGAATCCCGGCCTGTTTCCGTTATCGCTTTTTCACATCTGCCGTATCTCATTTTTCAGCATACGCTTGATTTTGTCGCTCATGGTTTTCTTGCTGGTCTTGCTGAAATTTCTTCACCAGTGCGGGGGGCGTCCTTAGCCGGTGCTGTGGTGGTAGAGTCCTCTGTGATTTTCTCGCTGTCCATAAATTCTCCTTTTCATACAATCAGATTTTGTTATCCTTCCTCACAATCTCTTTCGCCGTCGCTTTGGTTGCCCTGGCTCCTTCCTCCCGGAAATTTTTACCGGAAAGGAGAACCGGCGTACACCGTTCCAGTATGCGGTCATAAATCCTTGTGTGGGCAAGGTCTGACAGGTTCTTGATTTCTCCCAGTTTCAGGTTTGTCGTGACAATTAGCGGCTTCTTACTCCGATACCGGCTGTCAATGACGGTAAACATCTGCTCCATGGCATACTCGGTATTCCTTTCCGCGCCTAGATCGTCAATGACAAGCAGGCTGTAATCGTCCAGGCTGGCGATAAAGGCCGCCCTGTCCTCGGCAAACACGCCGGTCA
>NZ_CALPCY010000107.1:0-5104 GCF_943193115.1 Otoolea muris | reverse complement strand
AAAAGACTGGAGCAAATCTGTTTCTATCATACAGGTTTGCTCCAGTCTTGTATAGGTACTCACTATCTACCGTTTACCTATATACTCATAAAGAAACGGCGGCTTGATAAAACTCAAAACCGCCGTTTTCTTTGAAACATAAGCCAATCAACAACGGTTTTGTTGTGATGGCTCTGCGTCTGTGCGTCTGGCTCTTTTCAATATTTACTTAAATTGATCGACATGGCCCGATTGGATTGCCGCAAGATTACGAGCAATTTTTTCTTCCGGCCAGTCCCACCATCGTTCTGTCAGCAACGCCGAAATAGTTTCATCGGAAAAGCGTTTTCGGATAGGTTTAGCTGGAACGCCGCCCACAATGGTATAAGGCGGGACATCTTTTGTTACAACAGCTCTGGTGCCAATAATAGCACCGTCCCCTATGGTAACTCCAGCGAAGATTGCGGCCTCATATCCAATCCAAACATCATTTCCAACAACAATATCCCCTTTGTTGTCCCATGCCTCGGTTATTTGGCTAACATCAAGTCCCCATTCCTCAAAGAAAATGGGAAACGGATAAGTCGCAAGTGAAGTCATGCTATGGTTGGCGCTATTGAACAAGAAACGAGCGCCACAGGCGATAGAGCAAAACTTACCGATAATCAGCCTGTCATGGTTAATAGGATAATGGTAAAGAACATTATTCTTTTGAAAATCAACAGGATCATTTACAAAGTCGTTATACATGGTGTAGTCGCCCACAATGATGCTGGGATCGATAATAACATTTTTCAAATATACGGTTTCCCGATCTTTTGACCGGGGATAAATTTTTTGCTTGTCCATCATGAATTGCTATCCTCCTCAGAAATCAAGTTACTCATACGAATAACAGATAGGTTTGTTTTCTTGACATTCACTAAAGTCTCCTGCTTGCATTTCGGGCAATACAGAGGAAAATTGATGAGCTCTGTATCTTGACGCACTTTAAGTCTGGTCTTATTTCTACATATAGGACATAGAAGCCATACCATTCGATTCATTAAAGACTTCCCTCCTTGTGGTTTGATTGAATAAGCGTTTTGTGTTCCCATTTTCTACTCATGAAATAGAGTAAGCCTACAATAGCAGGCAAGACTGGCGAAAGCGCCTGGCCGTAATAAATGCCAGAAAACCCCATATTAAGTGCAAAAGCCAAGAGCCAACTCACAGGCAAACGCATAATAACTGCGTCCAGTAAAGCGTTAATCATAGCGATATTTGCCGCACCGACACCAATAGCAAAGGAATCCAAAGTGTACATAGCGGCATAAATCAAGCTATTTATACTGCAACAGACACGCAGATAGTAAACTCCATCGTTTATTACTTCCGGGCTGGTACTACCGAAAAGTAAAATCAATGGTTCTGCAAAAAGCTGTACGCAAATTACGACAACGAGCGTTACGGCAACATTCATCACTAAACTGATTTTTACTACCTTTCGAGTGCGCTCAATTTGTCCAGCCCCCATACATTGGCCGACCATCGCTGTTACTGCCTGTCCAATAGCCCAGCAGGGCATACCAGCAAAGGTGTTAATTTGCAAACCTACATTTGATGCAGCAGACACGGCAGTACCAAACTGATTGAGCATTCCCGCCACAAGCAGATAGGCAGTATTGACTACGACCATCTGGATCGCTGTGGGCAGGCCGACTTTCACGATGGCGGCCAGCTTATCCCATTGAAGCGTAAACTTTCTATGATTTCCCATAGAGAAAAATATCTTGTGCCGCTTCAAATAGAATAGAGAAATCACAAAGGAAATTCCTTGTGCGGTAATCGTTGCATAAGCCGCCCCTGCCGTTCCCATTCCTAAAGGGCCCACCAAGATAATGTCTAAAACAATATTGATGACGGTAGCAATTCCCACAAAATAGAGTGGAGATTTAGAATCCCCCAACCCCTTGAGCACAGAGCAGACAGCATTATACCCAAAGACGAACACAGTCCCACAGCAAATGATTTTCATATAGTCGCAGGCATCTTGATATGCGTCTGCTGGAACATTTAACATCTTGAATAACGGCTGGTAGGTTACCAAACTCACAATAGTCACAAGTAAAGAAGATACCAGCGAGAGCAAGGCCAGCATTTGAAAGGACTCCGCCTGCCCCTTTTTATCGTCTGCCCCTTTATATTGAGCAATCAACACGGCTCCGCCCATCGTCATACCAATACAAATTGATGTGATGATATAGTACAATTTAGAAGCGTTTCCAATGGCCGCAAGGCCCGTATCACCAACAATCTGGCCGATTACAAGCATATCTACTACATTATAGAAAGATTGCAGTATATTTGCTAAAAGCAACGGGAAAGCAAAAACGGCCAGCTTTTTTGGTACACTCCCGGTCAACAAACTATGTTCTTCAGTCATATTTATTTCCTCCCAAAAAAGAAAGGGCACACTATATCGTGCGCCCTTTGCATAGTCACTTATAAATGAGCATAACAAAAGGCCACAAACAAAACATTGTCTGTGGCCTAAACAGTCAATTATCTATCGTTGATCCGGTAAAAGGGTATAAAAACCAAAGACAGTCTATCTCTGCCTTGGCCTTTCCGCTTTATAGATCAACTTTCCGAAAAGGCTCCGCACAATGTTTCGTGGTATAAACTTGTGTGGAGCCGAAGTCAATACAAAATTTTCCGAACAACATCGTACTCACCTCTTGCATAGTTATATCAGATTTATTGTAACCAGTTTTCTCTTTGTTGTCAAGTCAGCAAAGTAATACGAAATTAAATAGTCAGAAGCATGAAATATATAGTCGTTCAAATAATAACATATGAAATGTAGAATTACATTAGGTGATGTTATGAAGTTAGAACAAGACAAACGGCGATTTGATTTTCACGATATAGGACGGGCCATCAAGCGGGCTCGGGAGGCCAGCGGGATGACGCAGGAGCAACTGGCCTATATTGTTGACCGCTCTCCACGCACGATCATGTATAACGAGAATGACGGCCAGCACCCAAGCCTCAATACTTTTTATCAACTGGTCACAATGTTTGATATATCGGTAGATCAATATTTTTACCCGTCCCGGAACGCAGACAGCAAGTGCAGAAAGCGGATTGATGCCATGCTGGGCTCTCTGAACGAAAGAGAATTGAAAATTGTAGAGGCCACCATCCAAGCGATGAAAGCGACCAAAGAAACGGAGGATGCGTAAGAAAGCGTAACCTCCGTTTTTTGCGCTATTCTCAGGCTTGCACGAAACGGCAAGCAGGGCAGGTGTGGCCACACCTGCTATTTTTGCCGGGCCGCAGGCCCCGCAAAAATGCTTGTTGGGGGAGCTCCCCAAACCCGCTGGACTTCGGGACAAAGTGTCCCAAAGTCCCGGCGCTATGCGCCTGTTGTCTGCGGCCTGTCGCTATCGCTCCTGGGCCTTATTTTCCCGCCCGTCCGTATGGCCGAGCAGATGATCAATATTTGCTTTGACCGCCACGGCCTGCCGCATATCCGCCTGGGCCTTGCGGTACTCGGCATAGAGGGCTTTTTTCTTTCCCGCCAGCTCCTGGCGGGCCTTTTTCATATCCGCCATTTTGGGAAGTTTCTCCCCGGCCAAAAGCTCATTGAGCGCCGCCTTTGCCGCCCGGTAGTCGGAAAGCTCCGCCTCATGCTGGGCCAGATATTTTTTACTGTACCGGGCCGCCTTGTAGCCATCGAAAACGGGTCGGGTCTTGGCATATTCCACTGTTGCCGCCATAAGCCCGGCTGTCTTTTCGAGGGCCGCCTCCGTTTCCCGCAGTTCCCCGGAGAGAGCATGAAAACGCTCCACCGCCGCCTCGGTGCTGGCCGCCATCGTTTCATAGTCCATAAGGTCATGCTCCCGCAGATACTGGAGGGCGGCGGCCATCTGTTTGAGGTTGTAAACCTTGGCCCACCGTTCATAGGCCGGGCCCTTGCCCTGGGCCATGCGCTGTTGAATATCTATGATCAGATTGACACGCCGGGCCGGAGCCTCGTCTGCCAGTACCGGGATGGGCCGCTCCCCGGCTATCACCGCCCGGATGTCTCCGGGATCAAAACCGTCCCCGAGGGTAGATGAACGCAGGCGGGTGGGTTTCTCCTGCCCCGGAGCAAGAAAGGAAATCACGCCGCTCCGCCCATGCTTTACCGCAAAGCCGGACTCTTCCATAAGCCGGAGGAACGCCGCAAAGTCGGCGGGCTTTTGCTCCAGAGCGGCAACGATGGCCTGCCGTACCCTCTGCTGTGCGGACGGGGGCCGCTCCCCGATCCACTGGCCGTAATGTAGGAAACGGCCCTTGCTGTGGAGCTTTGGATGCTGGATCACGGACAGGTCATTTTCCAGACATACCCGGTCAGAGAGCCGCCGCAGAGCCCCCACCGACCTCCAGAAGTCCCGGAATTTCCGGGTGTAGTCCAGCGAGATCGGATTGTAATAAATGTGGTTATGGATATGTTTTTTATCCGTATGGGTGGCAACGAAAAAGGCGTGTTTGCCCTTTGTCCAGCGCATGGCCGTTTCATAGCCTACCCGGTTGGCCTCCTCCGGGGTAATCTCCCCGGGGGCAAAAGACTGGCGGATCTGATAGCAGAGCACATCCGCCTCCCGCTTTTGTTCCCGGCCTGTGACAGCCTTGTACTTTGCCTTGGAGAGCAGGAACTCGGCATCGGCAGTCTGGTGGTCGCACTCATAGGCGGAAATGAGCTCCCCGCCCTGGGTTTTCTCCGGGTTCTTCCCATAGTCCAGACGGTCTTTCAGAGACTGCCCAATGGTTTCCCCCTTGCTGATATGGTGGGTAATCAATCGAGTGGTAGCCATGACTGCACCTTCTTTCCGACAGATAAAAAGCGGCGGCTGGTGTGAACAGCCGCCTTGAATATTCCTCATACTAATTTCATTTGGAGATTTTTAATAAAAATGGTTGATTATCTCAAAAAAGCCTTGATTTACGGGCATACAAGCAGGATTTCAAGCTGAATTTACTACTTTTGAGGGAAAGAGCCTTGATATGCCGCCCCCCACCCCTGCCAGCCCAGCCACCAGCACACAGCATTGAGAAAGAATAAATGAAAACTGAATACGACGCATACGCGGCGTTT
>NZ_CALPCY010000106.1:0-5203 GCF_943193115.1 Otoolea muris | reverse complement strand
TAAGCAGGCAAAAATATATGAGGCTCTCGGAGTGAAGGTACCAACCTCGTCATGTTAACTCCGAGAATCCAGGCTGTCTGGTAGGATTCTTAAACTATCAAATTGAAGTGGCAAACAGCTTTCTATCGCCACTTTCTGTATATTATGACCACTCTCTTTTATTACCTCTACCAGTTTTTTATATAAATTCTCTCCTGCACTGTCAACATGAAGTATCAATATTTCACTCAAAAAATCGCCCCCGTATATGATGCCGCCCTCCATTTATTGGCAGCATCATCTAAAAGCAGCTCTGCCGGACAACAGGCTCTTTTACCGTTATCCAGCAGACCATTTATGTTTCATATATTAACTTAAATCTTACTCTTGTTTTTCAATATGAAGCTGTGCTTCTGCTTCCGTCAGTTCTCCATGAAGCTGTAATGCCATAAAGATTGTAATAATGCCTGAAATCACATCTGCAATCGGCTGTGCATAAAGTATCCCATTGATTCCCCAAACATTCGGGAGAAGTAAAATCACTGGAACAAAACAAATTCCCTGCCTACACGCCCCAAGGATAAAGCCTTTTGTTCCTTTACCAAGTGCAAGAAACAAAGAGGAATATACCGTATAAAAGCCAAACAGGAAGAATGAAAATCCATTTGCCAAAAGGGATTTCTGCCCTACCGCAATCATTTCCGTATTTCCATTTGCAAACCGCGAAATTATCTGTACAGAAAACAGAGCCATTAGCAAACCCACTATTACACAGAAAACTGTTGACCACAAAATAGATGTTCGAATCGCTTCCCTCAAACGCTGAAACTTCTTTGCCCCATAGCTGAATCCTGCAATCGGCTGAAATCCTTTCAGGAAGCCAAATACCACTAATGTTCCCATAGCTGTAACCCTTGTGACTGCCCCCATCCCGGCAATAGCAGCATCACCATATCCATTTGCCGCCCGGTTGATAAGTGTTATGGAAAGACTGGTAAGAAGCTGAAAGGTAAGTGTTGGGACTCCAATTTTCAAAACTTCCATATATATCTGCTTGGAGGGTTTAAAATCCTTTATGCTGAATGAAAACGCACTCTTTTTACGAAGCGCATAAGTTAAGTACACAAGCGTGGAGACAAATTGAGAAATGGCAGTGGCAATCGCAGCCCCCGCAACCCCCATATCAAACGCATAAATAAAAACCGGATCTAAGCCAATATTTAATACAGCTCCCAACAATAAGGCGCACATGGTTGTTTTCGCTGCCCCTTCACTTGCCACAATATTATTCATTGTCACATTAAATACATTAAAGATACAGGAAATTACATATATCCTTGCATAAGTCAGGGCATAAGGCATAATGGTATCTGTTGCCCCAAGCATGGTTAAAATCGGTTTCAGAAAAACAGCAGCCAAAATAATAATAACCGCACCGATCATAACGCTGCTGTATACTGCCGTACTCGCCACCTTATTTGCAGTACCTCTGTCCCCACGTCCTAACAGCCTTGAAAGATAAGATGCCGCACCATTGCCAAACATCAACCCCAATCCCACTACTACCTGTCCTAATGGAAACACAATCGAAATCGCACCCATAGGGCTTTCTCCCAAACCTCCCACAAAATACGCATCTACCAGATTATAAAGGGCATTAATCAACATACCAATCATAATCGGTACACCAAGAGCCACAAGAGCTGTGGGGACTGGCGCACTCCCTAATAGTTCCATTTTGTTGTTACGTTCACTCATTTCTGAATACTCCTTTCTCTTGACAATCGTTATTATTTACAGTAGTATAATTTATACCAATTTCCTGCAAAGAAAATATACTCTAATTTATAGTAGTTGTCAAGAGAGTAGTGATAATTTTTTGTTTCTTGACAGTAGCTATAAAATCTAATACTATAAATTACAGTGTAGAACACATATAAATTCAGAGAGAAAGGCTGGTCACAATGGCTACGATTGATTTAATTGTATTGGGAATGTTAAAAAAAGAGCCTATGGGCGCTTATGATATTCAAAAGCTGGTGGAATACCGCAATATATCCAAATGGGTAAAAATAAGTACCCCGTCAATCTACAAAAAGGCACTCCAGTTAGAAGAGAAGGGATTTATCAAAGGAAATATTGTAAAGGAAGGGAAAATGCCAGAAAAAGCAGTTTATTCCCTAACTGATGCAGGAAATAGGGAATTTGAAAGACTTATGCTGGAAATTGCCGCTAAACCTATCCATATCTTTTTAGATTTTAATGCTGTGATTGTCAACTTAGACAGTTTACCTTTGGAAATCCAGCAATCTTGTGTAAACAGCATTGAAAAGAACATCAAAACACTGAAAACTTATTTAGAGGAAAACATCCTTGAAAAAGAAAATATTCCGGAAATTCCCGAAACAGGTATGGCAGTTTTACAACAACAGTATGTTTTAGTGGAAGCAATTGAAAAATGGATTGCTTCTCTGAAAGAACGCTTTCCATCAAATAATCAATAGCTTATTTCCAATAATGAAATCCATTGCTGTTTTTAAAAGCAAGGTGGCTCGCTCTTGAATACGCCAGCCACCTTGCTTATTATCTGCCTATTCTTCTGAGTAGTTCTCTTACCTTTGCGGTCTTAGGGATTATGCCTAATCCCTCTAATATTTGTATAGCATCCACAATCCCCTGATAATATGCCCGCTGTTCCTCCTTGTAATGGGCATGATCCACCGCATCCATATAGCCCTCCAAAAACTCCCTGTCCTCTTTCGGCAGCTTGGAAAGATATGCTTCAAATGCCTTCTGCTTCTTTTTCAGTTCCCGGCTGGCTGCTTTTGCTTCCTCCGTCTGGACGGAATACTCCCTGTCCTCCGATTCGCTGCGCAGCTCCTCAAAGACATCCGACAATGTTTCAAAAACTTCATTCATGCTTGTTTCCACCTTTCTCTGTTAAAAATATTATTGTATTTTACAGGCAGTATTATCAATCCCCAATTCTCTTTCCACAAGATAATTCTCTTACACTTCATCTTTAGAAGTATATTATCAACAATATTTCGTAAAATCAATGGTAAGGGACTTCATCTTTAGAAAGTTGGTGATAGGATATTAAAATCTATTGGAATAAGGAAAACCAGTCTAAAAACCTAATCGGTCAAAGGGTTATGGAACTGCGGACGGAAAGGAAGCTGTCACAGAAAGCCCTTGCCGAGCAGATCCAGCTTGCCGGATATGAATTTAGTGACCTGACTGTTTTACGGATTGAAAAAGGGACAAGGTTCGTCCCAGATTATGAAGTGGTGGCTCTGGCAGAGTTCTTCCTCATCTTCCGAAAAAGATACTACTACTACTTTACTCATAATAATCACCTATTCAATTCCACAAATCTATTTTTATCTCATTTTCCTTTTATCAATAACTGCAAAACATCTCTCCCATACGATAACATCGCCGCTATATGGCAATGTTATCGTACAGTAACTTAGCAATTTACTATTTTATATCCAACTCTACATGACCTGTAAAATTATTTCCAGTAATGCCAATATAGTTCCCGCCTTCCGGCAGTGTTATTGTTTCTGAATAGCTGTCAGTTGCTTCAAGCAGGATTACCGGATCATCACTGCCGGAAACCCAAAACACTTGCGCTGTTCCCTCGGTAATTTCCAAGTCGCAGGAAACAGAAATATCTTTGCCATTTTCACGCTCGATAGAAGTTCCACCAAAAAGATATTCTGTTTTGGAAAAGTCCTTATAGTCTGCTACATAAGTTCCAGTATAATGGTCATCACCATACGTCCGTTTCCCTTTAAGAGATAAATCCCCTGTCAGCGTTGCATTTCCGGCTAATTGAACAACATTATTATACTGATCCAGAATTTCATCTTTTGAACAGCCTGTGAGGGATAAGCCTATTGCTAAAGTACACACAAGCACAAGAGAAAATATTTTTTTATGATACATATCATCAACCTTTCCATAATTTATCTGTTTAACAGGTGAGGAATAATTACTGTAACCAAAATCCCTACAACATAAACCGCATTAACACCAAGCGCAATTTTGGTGTTAATATCCCTAAGTTTCATTTTTACAAAAAGGAAAAGGGCATATACAAAGCTAACTGCGGCAAAAATACAATATCCTATGATGATAGCTGTTGCGGCAGGGGAATCCGACTTCCATACAAAGGCTGCTGTCAATGGTACAAAAACGGTAATAAGTGCAATCATACTTAAAACTTTTTCTTTCATTTAAAAACTCCTCGCTTTCTTCAATCAATATCTGTTTGTCTTTATACGTTCTCTCTGCGCAGGACGCAGGGAAATGTTATTTTTTTTCTGCTTTGTTTTAGCTTCGCCCGGTGTTTTAGAGATTGCGATAATAAAGGCTGAAATCAACAGCATTGCGCCAAGCGACGCAAGCCCCAGTGGAACACTTGCCTTACTTTTTGCGCTGATATATGATGTGGTGTCAAAACCAATCACCGTAAAAGAAGCTAAAAAAGGATAAATATTTCTAAGCAGACCACTCTTAAAAAACATACTGCAATAGCCCAATACAAAGGCAATCACCGAACCGCCCATAAAAAATCCCGGTGTTCTTCCACAAAAGGCGATAATCGGAAGAACAGCAATATAAATGCAAATGGAAATCCCCAACATATAAAACATACCTTTTGTCAAAGTAAAAATATCCAAACCGGGAAGCCCCGCAAAAATGCCGACAATAATTGTGATTATGAAACTATACATTCCCAATATAAGGGGTAAAATGCCGATAGCAGTCAATTTCCCTGTTAATAATTTAGGGAATGAAACAGGAACAACTAAGACATTTTTCAATGTGTCGTCCGTATACTCCCTGTTTATCAGATAACCACCAATCAGAGTAAAAATAATAGGCATAAATACGGTTGCATTGTTCCAAATTGTGCTGTCTACTAATGCGCTAAGGTCAAAATTCGGATTTTTTGCTTCTTCAATCGCAACATTCTGTGTGATAAGCCCAAGAATAGGTGAGAGAGCCATTCCTATAATGCCGATCAGCAGAATATGATACCGCTTTATCTTTTGTAATTCTGTTAAGACAATAGATAACATATAAAACCTCCTGTTATGCTTCCTGTTTTTGATAAACCCGTGTAACCAATATAATACTCAAACTTCCCACATTAAAAATGGGATTTGCTCCTTGAAAAATCAATACTTTAGCTCACAAAATAGCGCTCAGG
>NZ_CALPCY010000105.1:0-5288 GCF_943193115.1 Otoolea muris | reverse complement strand
GATACTCATGATAGAAATATAGTCTATTGTCACACACTTTGCCCTCATAGTCGAGGTACGCACTATCTACCGTTTACGTAGCATTTACATTAGATTCACCCATCTGCGTTCTTAACAGCAAGGCAAATTCCGCTTCTTGATCCGCATCCATTTTTAGAATATTCTGAAGTCCGGAATTCTCTACATAACAAAGCAGGTACTTTAACGGAAACAAGTACCTGTTTCGTCTTTCTTCTTTGTTTTTCACTGATTTTACAATGTAGTTCAAAAGCAAATCTATCTGTAATTTCACTGTTTGGGCTACATCTCTTCCCAAATCCCAATGCGGGATTTCTGACTCTACATCTTTAGCATTCAACCCGTTTCCTCATTTTCAGTCCGTTAACGTACTCTATCATATCTTTATCAACAACTGCTTTCATAAGGCGCTTTATTGTTCTCTTTGAGTCTTTTGTCTTCTCTGCAATCTCCAGCTATATTGTATAAATACATTTTCAATCACGGACAATATTTATCTTTTAAAGTGCCATTTAAAGTTCTATCTGGCACTTTAAGCGGTATATTAAAGATCAGCTTCATACCGTATTTATAAATACCAATACTTACTCATCTTCTAATAAAGGCATATTGATCAATTCCTGCAATTTCTTTTGCAGTATATTCTTATCCGGCAATTGGAGTTGATATTCTGCAACCATCATTGGAGACAATGTTCTGCTCATAGCATACTCAACCACTTCATCATCTTTAGATGCACACAATATCATTCCAACACTGGGATTCTCGTTTTCCTTTTTCTTCTGTCGATCTAGCGCTTCCAGATAAAAATCCATTTTCGATATATATTCTGGCTTAAATTTCCCAATTTTCAATTCAAACGCCACAAGACACTGTAATCCCCGATGAAAGAACAGCAAATCGATTTTATAATCCTCACCGCCAACCTGGACTCTAAATTCTTCATCAATAAACGTAAAGTCCCTTCCAACCTCCAGAATAAAATCCTTCATATTTTTGATCAGACCTTTTCTTAGGTCAGGTTCCTTAAAGTTAGATGGTAAATCCAAAAATTCTATCACATAAGAATCCAGAAATGGATTTTCTTTCAGTCCTTTTATCGGCTCAGGTAACAATTTTTCCTTGGATAACATATATCGTTCATAATATCCACTGTCAATCTGGCGGGATAGTTCTCGTGCAGAATAATTTTCTTTTATACAAAGTGTTATATAAAAATGACGCTCTTCGGGTGTTTTCGCTTTTGAAATGATAGCCAGATGGTTTGACCAACTTATTTGTGACAACAGTGTTGTCACAAATAAGTCATCTGCATAAGTTTCATAAAATTTTTTCATACGATACAGACCACGCCTGTTAAATCCTTTAATTCCAGGAAAAGCATTTTGAACCTCTTCTGCGACTGTATCTATATAAGCATCCCCAAATGATACTTTCGTGGATTCCGTACTCAGGTATTCTCCCACTTTCCAATACATCTGAATCAACTCTTCATTAACCTTTTTCAGTGCATTCTGCCTTGATTGACTAATAATCTGGATGAGATTACCTGCTGCTGAGATTTCATTTTTCATCAAAATCTACCACCTTTCAAACTTGTGTCAACACTGTTGTCACAAATCAATGTATCCCATATCTATCTTACCACCCTGAACATTTACAAAACTACAATACAATTTTAACTCCTCATTATGCTAGGATTCTTTCCGTCCTGTTGCTGATTCTCTGCCATGTGTTTTTTCTCACTTCAATTTATAAATCATAATTATTTGATTCTTTACACTTGTTTCTTCATTTCTTTTAGCTTTCTTTGCCTTGAAGTCTATGGATTTCACCTGCTATGCCATCTCCTTCATAGATAAATACAGCCTCCCAATCACTCCACTTTGTAATAGAATAATCCCCAGCGTGAATTTCTTTTTCGGCATCTACCAACCAAACAAGCTTCATCCCGGTCTTGCTGAGGAAAGTATCCAAGATATCCTTCCGAACAACAACACTGTTAACTTTTTGAGTTAAATCCGTATCAAAAGCTGCCAGTATTCCATTAGAGTCATAATAAAACCCATCTTCCTGTTGTTGTCTCAAGCTCATTGTTTCGATGAGTTTGGAACACGGCAGACTTTGAGAAATTGCATTCTCTTTTGTTGCATCGTATTCTGCTTCCCACAACAAATCTGTTGTTGCATGAAGTATTTTACCAATTTCTTTCTCAATTTCTCGTTTTCTGATTCTCTCTTTGAACTGAATCGCTGGAATTTCAAAATCCTCTTCCCTGTCTTCCGCAACCTCTTCCTCTTTCTGCTCTTTGTCTTCAACCCAACCACCATGTTCACAAAATAAGGCCTCTATCAGAGAAATATCCGGAACTTCTATTATCTCTTTAACTGTTTCATACCCGCCGGTTTTAATTTGCGCATCCACCCAAGCGTATGCATTTAATTCCTTGCAACTCGGTGACCAGGGATATTCTCTGTTAAAAACAGAAGATGGTTCATGGTGGGATGCTGTATCACGCGTAATAACGGATTGCCCGTTTCCATCACATCGGAAGAGCTCATCTGCCTGCTCCGGACTGACGAAATAAGCATATAACCAGCTCCATACCAGTAGTTTTTCTGTATTCAGGTCTTTACGCCCTGTGTCACAGTACTTCGTCAAGCATATCCACTTTATCCCATGATGATCGGTCAAAATCAATGTATCCTTCAACCCATCGAAAAAGATTCCCTTTGTCTCAAGCCAGACCTGCTGTGCATCCGCCGTAGAAATATCAGCAGTTTTATTTTCTTCTTTTCCCTTAGCTGGAAGCTCATCCAATACATCGAATTTTGGTGCAGCATCACACGTCATAAAGTTTTGATTCAAAGTTGGATCAAAATCTCTGACATAAAGCTCCCATGCCCCTTCAAATTGAACACCTTCTTCCTCTGAATAATTCCAAGAGTCAATCATCTTGCAATGATCAGAAATACGAGCCAGCATATTATACATTGTAATCCATTGATACTTTTTCCCAATTCTTTCAATCTTAATGGTCTGATTTCTACCATAGCCGCCACAATGCTGGTCATGTTCTTCAAAATATTCTTCGGAAAACCCTAGTTCCGTCTGAATGTAATAGACAGCATAATTAAATATCTTCTTGTCATCCACATCAAAGTTATGAAGAGCACTCTGGAAAACATAACGGCCAAAATCTCCATACATTCCCATGCCTTCAAAACGCATCGAATGCATCAGCCAATACATTGCTCCATTATATTCTTTCTCCAGATAGTGTTGATCCTCTATTTCCGGTATAGGGTCAGAATTATATGGAGGTATAATTTTCTCTCTATCTATCATACCAGTATATTCTGGATCCTCGTACAGAAATCGCTCAATAATCAACCTGGCATAATCTCTTAGCAAAATATCAGGATATACTTTTTCTTGATCAAACACGGTATGATAAACATACTCTGCTAATGTCTGAAAGCTCTTTGTATCTATCCTCTTACAGCAGGCGCCAAACACAATTCCATATAGACGCTGAATTATATAAGGATCATTTACTTTCTTAAACTTCGCAAGAATAATCTGACATAGATGAAAATGCTCCTTCAGAATTTCTATCATTGCTTTTGACGTATAATCCCTCAGCCATCGATTGGATGAAGTCAAAAGCCATCCGAACAAGGTCAAAAGCAGCTCCATCTGCTTTTCATTTGATATTTTGAGTTTTTCTCCTTTGTCATACATCTGAATAAGTTGTACTATTCTGTTATTATCATCCTCTGTTAGTTCATTTACATAAATTGTCCAGAGGTAATCTCTCTTATTTAGCTTATAACTTAAGAGAAAGTGATGCAGAAAATCCGCATTAAATGGATGTGAAACTTTCACGCTATTTCCAATCAGCATCGGCCACAAGTCTTCCGGATTGCAAGGATATTTTTTCAATAAATCTCTAAAATGGCTTGTTGGAATATACCGAGTATCCCGCCATTGAAAAGAATCAATATACCTTGAGAAAACCTGCCATTTATCATCGGAGTTTTCCAGGTCATCAATTATGTCAGTACACTCTTCACCATACTTTGCTGCATATAATGCACAGGCATTTACAAACAAATCAATGTTCCAGGAATTACCCATTTCCCCATTCTTTATTCCCAGAATTTTCTCGGATAGATATCTACGAACTTCATCTTTCGATTGGCACTTTTTCATAATTGCTTTTGCGCAGTAATAGTCATTCATCTGATCAAAAGCAAAATATAGTGTTTCCTTTCCATCAAAAATGGAATCATGAAGAATATGTTCCTTTACAAGATGACGTACAAAAGGTACCACGTTCAATCCATATTCAATCCAAAAAAACAGCTGTGCCAAATCCTTCTGAGAAATAGATCTTTCATCATGTGATACTAACCATTCCGCAATTTCCATAATAAGCGGACTTAAAATATCATCATCCTCTGTATACCCTTTTTGCCTCAATTCCACTCTGAGAACCCGGGAAATATTGCTATTGGCGTCTTTAATCACTCGATCATACAATATAGGTAAACTAACCTCTTCACCATTGTATGTTTTGCAATACAGAGTAAGGAAAAGCGGATTTGACATTTCATAGCCAAAATATTCCAGTGGTGTAAATGGGATATTATAGTGATTCAGGAACTCACTTGCCGCTGAGATACTGTTATCCTCAAAACCTCTATGCAGCATGGTTACAATATCTCCCCGACCTTCCAGAAAGGAATCCGGCAAAATCAGCTTTTCATATTCTGGTCGATAGGATAGAATCAATTTAACCATAGGGTTCTCTTTAATCTTATCTATAATAGCAAGCAGACCCGATTTCCACAGTTTTCTATTCCATGTCTCATTAAGAGCATCTATAAAAATTGGTACGATACAATTATCTCTTTCACCGATAGTTTCCAAAATATCAATCAGATCTTCAAAGCTGTAGTCAAGTCTTAAGTTTTTCATAATCTGCTCATGGACTGGATCATCGGTAAAATAGATGCCTGCTACTAATAACACCCCTATTCGCCCTTCATCTAAAAGACTCTGTGTCTTCGAGGCCAGCAGCTGTGACTTGCCAACTCCGGCTTTGCCATAAATAGTTAGTATATCTCCATAAAGCAACCACTTTTCTCTTTCGGAAATTTCTATCCTGTTCGGAAGATTTATCAATATCCTTAATCCGTGAAGCTTAATTATTATTCCATTCTATAATCGCTTTGTTTATGCGGCCTTCCGATATTTTTTTAAGA
>NZ_CALPCY010000104.1:0-5507 GCF_943193115.1 Otoolea muris | reverse complement strand
AATAAGCAGGCAAAAATATATGAGGCTCTCGGAGTGAAGGTACCAACCTCGTCATGTTAACTCCGAGAATCCAGGCTATATCCATAAGGATCCCCTCTCCCGCTGCGCTTTTTTCCGAGCGGGAGCGGAGTTTTAGTGGATATAGAAGCTGACGATGGCGGCCAGATACACGATTCATTCACCAGTGAAACAAACATTTCATTTCACATTGAACGCTCAGGCAAAGCAGGCAGCAGCGCTCCCTTACCCAAACAAAACGCCCAGCACCCCGTATGACAGGATCGACATGATCACAGTTGCGATCACAATCCCAATCAGAATCGCGCCAAACGCCTTCTTAAAGTTCATCCGCAGCAGCGAAGCCACGAGCGCCCCTGTCCATGCGCCGGTTCCCGGAAGGGGGATTCCCACGAAAAGGACGAGGCCCCAGAAGCCGTATTTCTCAATCTGATCCTTTTTGCTCATCGCCTTTTTCTCCAGCCACAGCGCGACCGGGCGAAAGAGGCTGACTTTTTTCATCCATTCCAGTATCCGGCTGATCAGCAGGAGGATGAACGGGATCGGAAGGATATTGCCGATAATGCAGATCGGGATCGCGGTGAGGATCGGGATGTCAAGGAGCGCCGGCGATGATGCCAGCAGCCCGCCGCGCAGCTCCAGGATCGGAATCATGGAAATAATAAAGACAATAACCTCTTTGGAAACCAGTCCCGACAGGCTGGCGGTAAACCATTGTACAAATGCGTCCATTTACTGTTCCTGCTCCCCATTCTGCGTATCCTGCGCATCTTTATTGGAAAAATCGAACTGCTCTTTCACTGCGCGCCTTCCCGCATCCTCTGGATCCGGCGCATTCTCTTTCATAAGCGCGCCGCAGCGGCTGCAGTACATGGCGGACCGCTCCACCCTCGCACCGCACTCCGCACAGACTCTGGCCCCCTCCAGCTCCGCAATCTCATCCTCCAGGGCGGCGATCTTCACAAGCCCTGCCCCGATGATCTTGAACTCATTGGCGAACTCCTCCTCAATGGAACGCTCATGCTTGTCATAATATGCCTGGCCAAGACTGATGTACGCCCGGTTTATTTTCTCCCGCTCTGCGGACAGCTTTGATTTGAGCTGTAAAATGCCGGTCATATCCTTAACTTTATTGGCGGCCTTTCTGCTGCCGCTGCCGATTGCTTTGCCTAATTCTTCAATAAATGCCATTTTTTTCCTCCTCTGCAGGATTTATGTTTTCTCCCTTATTCTATCCTGTCCGGGGAAGAAAGTCAATGGGAAGCGGCCTTCTCGTGATGCTGCTGCCCTCGGGTTTTCTGTGACCTTCGCTCACAAAAAACACCTCGCGGAGTCGAAGGCTGAACTGTTACTGCTCCTTACGTTCACGCAGGTAACCGTATTTGTGAAGTCAACAACCCCGCTGCAAGCAACGGGGCGCCAAACTTGCAGCGCTGCAGAGCAGCGGGGTATTTGACCCTCGCGGCAGTCGCCAAATGTGCATGCAAGCATGCCCACTTGGCTCGTTGCTCGCGGGAATAAGCGCCTGAAACCATTGAAATTCTCTTGCAATCCTATATAATAAGAACGGAGGTTTACATTAAACGTCTGCAAACCATGAAAGGAGAAAAATAATGTGGCTTTTATTTGCAATACTATCCGCCGTATTTGCCGCACTGACATCTATTCTTGCAAAAGCGGGGATTGATGGGGTAAATTCCCACCTTGCCACAGCGCTCCGCACAGTTGTCGCGCTGGGTATGGCATGGGGCATGGTCTTTTTGACAAACGCACAGGGCGGAATTTCTTCCATCAGCAGGAAAAGCTGGCTGTTTCTTATTTTATCCGGCCTGTCTACCGGAGCCTCATGGCTTTGCTATTACAGGGCTTTGCAATTGGGAGAAGTTTCAAAGGTAGTTCCCGTTGACAAGATGAGCGTTGTAATTACTTTGATACTTGCCTTCCTTTTTCTGCATGAGAATGTTACGGCTAAATCATTGGCAGGAGCAGGACTGATCACAATAGGGACGCTGATTATGGCGCTTTAGCATCCTTATATATAACAGAGAGGCGGTTATCCCGCCCCTCTGTCCCTGTTTTTTGAAAGGCAGGCGCCGCGAATTTGAATGGTATCCGGTCTAAAATTCTTCCTGCCCGGAAATTATCAGTTTCCGTATCGGGGCTGACTGCAGCAGAAAACAGGAATTGCTGTTCGTTTATTCATAGTAGTTCAGCATATGCTCATACATATTCCTGGTCTGTTCTTCATCTCCCCATGATAAAGGATCATCCGCATAGCATAGAGTCAAAAATGGTTCTATGTTCCGAATATTTCCGGGAAGATTCTCCCATAAGCTGTACATTCGATTGGCAAAGCCTTTTATATCCAAACAATTCGCGTAAACTTCCTTTAATTTGCCCATTAACTTTCTGCCGAACCATTCTGTATTAAGATTTAAATAATCCATATTTGTTCTCACATAAACAGCAGCTTTTTTTATATCCGTTTCCCACTCTAAATAGAGCAAATCATCGTCTTCGGGGTTGTTAAGAAATAATTCGTCGAGCAATTTACGGTACTCGTTTTCTGTTACTAATTCCTCATTAAGCAAAATCGCATAAACCAACAATTCCTGCATGCTAACGCCTCCGGCCGCCCTCTGTCCGGAGCTTTTCGTACGCCAGCCTCGGGTAGCAGTCCTCCTCCACATGGATGATCCCGCAGTATACAAAGCCGCTCTTTTTCAGCAGATTCTGCATGACCCGGTTATCCCCATGCGTGTCTATACGCAGATGGCCGCACTGGCCAAACGCCCATTCCAGGCAGGCGCTTCCAATCCCCTTCACGCTCCCGTCCCCCGCCAGCCGGTGGACCACGCCGTACGGGCCGTCGTCCAGCCATCCGCCCTCCTCTATCGTCCGGTACGTGGGTTCAATGTCCCTGCCCTGACGAAAGAAAAAAGCGCCGGCCACCCGGTCTTTGCATACGCACACATAGCTGTTCCCGGCCGCAATATCCGCGCGGATCAAGCCCTCCGGCGGCCAGTTGGTCGGCCCCCACTGGTTCGGGTTGCCGTGCTCTGCCATAAAATCCCGCGCGTATGCGTATATCTCCATCATGCGCGGAAGATCCTCCTCTTTGGAATGACGTATGATCATACTATCCCTCCGTTCCTGCCAAAACCTTTTTTCCTGCTTTCTCCATAACAAAATTCGTAAGAAGCACGCCACGCCGTTCTACCCGCTGCTCTTTTACCGTCTTATACCCTCTTTTTTCAAAAAAAGGCCGCGCCGTAACAGAAGCATGCGTAACGATCTTCCCCTGAGCCGCCCTCTCCAGCTTATCGCAAATGGCAGACGCCACGCCTTTCCTCTGATAATCCTTATGGACATACAGCCGGTCAAGATACCCTGTGTTATCTATGTCGCCAAAGCCTGTTATCACGCCGCGGCTTCTGGCGACGATGCTGTAATGCTCCAGAAAGGACTGATTCCAGCGTTTAAGGTCAATCGCCCCGTCCGCCCAGGCTGTAAGCTGCTCCTCTGTATAATCCCCCGCGTTGATCGTATGTACTGTATCATAAAATAACTCTGCCAGCTCCCTGCAGTCAGCCGGCCGGTATCCGGTGAGTATCATTGTCCGCCTCCTCTATCCTGTAACATATGCTTCTGCAGTCCCGCAAAATCTGTCGCGGCGGGATTCCGGGATCACTTTAACGCCTTTTCAGGACACGCGTTCACACACTCGTGACACAAAATACATTCCGTCCCGTTTTTGCGTCTCCTTGAAGGATCCGTCATGTCAACATCCATCGGGCAAACCCGTCTGCACCTTCCGCAGGAAATACACTTACTCTTATCACACCTGATGCGCAGCAGGGAAAAATACGACATGGGCTTCAAAAATACCGCCACAGGACACAGATACTTACAAAATGCTCGATTATCCTTCAGCAAAAAAGCCAGCGCAATCCCAATGATGTAATACAGGGCATTACCGAAAAGGAATGCCCGGAACATGATCCGCTCCATATCGCTCACCCGCGCCAGAAATAAAGCGCTGACAAACAGAAACGACAGCGCAAAGGTAATATATCTTGCCCATCCCCATTTCTTCCCGGGGCGCTGCGGAATCTTATATGGGAGCAGATCGAGAATCATGGCCGTCCAGCAGGCATAACCGCACCACCCCCGCCCGAAAACCAGCGGGCCGGCTATCTTTGCCACGGCATAGTGAATCGTCGCCGCCTCAAAAACACCGGTAAACAGATAGTACCAGAATCCCTCAATCTGCATATTCTCATTGCAGAGCAGCCCAAGATAGACCAGCATATACGTCCCCACCAAAAACTGCGCAACCCTGCGCGCATGCTTATACCGAAACTGAAATAAAAGAAGCCCCGCCGCGACGGACGTCCCGATATAGCTGAAATTGAATAAATAAAACCGATTTCCCATCGAAAGCCACAGCGCGACGGCCACCGCCTCAAAAATCAGCCACATCATGGCAGGCAGCACAAATTTTTTGATTCCTTCCCGTTCTGTCATAAATCCCCGCCTCCTTAAGAGATTCCGAGAGTACATATTGATCCGCTCAATGACAGCCGCGGATCCTCCGGCATTCTGTAACCGCCAGCCTCTTTTAGCGCCTCATGATTATACGGCCGAGGGGCTCCAGCTTTCTATTTCTTTCAGCGTTTCCTCCAGAATGCCGTTTACATCCGCCCCCCGGATATCCAGCCCTTCCGCCCTGAAACACACAACATCCTGTATCCCGTAAAATCTGCCTGCCAGAGCCTTGATGTGCTCATAACCCAGATTACAGCCGCCGATTTTTCCCCCTGCCGTTGTCACATAAATGATCCGTTTTGCACTGCACAATCCGACAGGCATTCCCTCCGGAGAATATTTAAATGTCAATCCCACGATCGTTATATGCTCCAGATAGACCCGCAGGACAGCCGGAAACGCCAGCTCCCAGAAGGGCGCCGCAATCACGATCTCATCTGCCGCCGCAAACTGCTTTGCATACTGAAACAGCGGCGACGAAAAATCTCCGGCTGCAATGAGGGCGTCCCTTTCCTCCAGCATCTCCCGGTTAAGGGGAAGCAGCTTCTCCTGACAGAGATTTACCTCCTCTTTCTGCCCGTCCAGCTTATCAAGCGCCTTTTTCGCTAACACAAGCGTCCGCGAACCCGGCCTTACACAGGCATTAACAAATAATATCTTTTTCATAGCAAACTCCTTTTTCACGGTTCTGTGATTCCCTGTTTTTTCCACAGCGCTCCCTTATCCGGAATATGATCTCTTTCCGCGCGCTCCTCGCATATATTCCGCGGACGCAGGAACGCTGCTCCCGCTTCCTGAACAGGTCAGAATTTAAGTATAGTATAACTTATGGAAATACACAACTCAATTGATATCTTTTAGATAATAACTCAAACTTCCCACATTAAAAATGGGATTTGCTCCTTGAAAAATCAATACTTTAGCTCACAAAATAGCGCTCA
>NZ_CALPCY010000103.1:0-5602 GCF_943193115.1 Otoolea muris | reverse complement strand
TATGCAACATTGAGCCATGTAGTCAATATAGGAGAGATATATCCTTTTTATAACAGCCCCGGGCTGTTTAATTATGATTACTCGTTACAGGAAGAAACGCCGCATTATATTTCACGTGTTACAAACGCGGATGATACCCTGTATTATAAAGCAGATATTGATTCAAATGGAAACAAATGTATAGGCATTTATTCCGTCGCTGACAACAGGCTGGTTTATCAGTCAGAGGCAATTGAAACGCATCCTGAGACAGTTGATATTTTGGATGATAAGCTGATTGTCAGCTTTGGCGTGCATGGTTACAGGTATTTTGAAATCAATATGGAAACGAATCAGGTGGAATATTTGTTTACAACATCAAGAATAGGAAGCGCATCTCCGGATGGAAAATACCTGGCATACCCTTTCAGAGGTGATGAGTATAGGGGCTATCGTATTTATTCGTTAGAAACAAAGGAGATCGCTTTTATCAGAAGTTACAGGACAGATACAGAGTTATCGGAATATTCGAGCAACAATATTGTGCTTTGCTGGGTAAATAAAGATAAAATAGAAGAATTAAAGTAAGCAGCAGGGATGTATATAGAAAAAAAAAGGAAGAGGAGAGATTTAAGTTCCTGCCATTTTCGCTTAAGAAAATGGCGGGAGCTGCGCCTCATATCGGAGCGGATGTGGATGGGAGGCAGAAATGAAGAACAACAGGTGCGGCTGTTTTTGGGTATTTATTTTACTTATGTTGATGTCAGAAGGATGCTCAAAAAAAAAACAGAAAATACTGAGGCAAGAAAAATAAATTTCTATGCAGCAGATTATGAGAAAATGATTCCTGATCTGTCTGATTTAATCAGGGCAAGACTAAAGGGACTCAGGATGAAAGGGCTTCTGATTTGTAATAACAATGAAGATAAAGATGGCTCTGGAATTGAAAAATCAATTGGGGAAACAGAAACAAACATTTATAATGACATTATGAATCAGTACATAGATGCAGTTGATAAAGAGTTTCCCCCGCAGGAAAGAGTGAACTATAAGCGGGAAGAACGCTGGAGCCTGTTGGGAGATGAAGTGGACATGTATTTAATAATAAACGCGCATGCATTTGAGAGCTATAAGGTGTATTATGCATTATATGACGTAGACGGCAACGGAACCCCCGAATTATTTATCGGGGGTCCATGGGGAGAAGATGCACCGCCTATGATTTATGATTTTTTTACGTTTGACGGGAAACAGGCGATCAGCCCGTTCAGGGAGGCTGGTTATGTGGAGCTTCAGTTTGGTTATAGGGTGAACCTTTATTTTTATTCTGACGGGATTTTTGAGGTGAGATGGAGCAATGGAGCAATGAATTATGGAAGAGATTTCTACAGGCTATCATCGGATGGGTATAATGTATATCCTGTTGAAAGTGTATCAATTAAAGTACCATATGATTTGATAATAAGATTTTACCATGATGCTGAGTCAGAGGATGAAATATCAGAAAAGGAATATGATGCAATATTACAAAAACAAAGGGCTGCTGGCAGATTGGATTTAAACTGGTCTGAAATAGTAAAGGAATGATACGCATACCTGAATTGCAGATGATAGGAAGCGTCGGATATAGGAGAGACAAACGGATGCAGAAGTAATAAGCCTGCGCCGATCATCCTGAAAGCGGATCCGGTTACACTCACGCCTGTTTCGCAGGAAAATGTGCGCCTGACGCCAAACTTTAACAAACATCTCCTGAAGATCATTTTCAGCATACCGGCCGTCTGGGATCCGGCAAATTTGGATCCGGCCATGATGAAAATCATGGGCGCCCTCGCGGCGGTAAACCAGGTGATCTTCCCGGAAACACCGGGAGACGGGGCAGGGCAGACGCCCGCCCTGGACTTCCGGCTCGCAAGCAGGCATGCATGCAGCGGCGGGGAGCTGGCGGTTGTGACGGCGTTTGGGAAGAAAAGCAGGGATGAAAAGAAGAAAAAAGGAAAATGGAAAAAGGATTGGGGAAAGAAGTATTACTACGATTCGGACGGGGATATGGTGAAGGGGGGATTCAGAAAGATAGATGGGGAGTGGTATTATTTCCATGAAGATGGCCATATGGCAAGGGACGAGTTTGTACACTATGAGAACCACACCTATTATTTTGATAAAAAAGGACACATGCAGGATGATGATGTATTTCAGAAGAAGGATGAAACGTATTATATAAACGATTTCAAATTTACAGGTACGGGAAGCAAAAGAAGAGAAAATGAGGCATTGGCAGAGGAGATGATGTTTTACCACCAGCAGTACCATAAATGTATAGAGGAAAATCCTTATGTTACGCAAGGTTCGATACTTGCCTGCACAAAGGGGACAAACTTAACACGCCTGGATGCGCGTACCGCAGTGGATATCAGGGATGTTGTTACAGGATTGCCTGTGCTGGGGTGTGATGCCTGTAAAGCGGATGAAAACATATATTCCTTTTATGGATGCCGTGCTTCAGACCTTTCAAATACGCCAGCGAGGCCGGTCATAGCCGGCGGTTATAAAAATGTATTCCTAATGTTGGGAATGTGGACACAACCTCATCAGACTTTGATTATTTGGAACCGTGTCAGCGGGGATCATACGGAAGCATTGATATTCGATTCTGTTATTTATGCAGGTTTGGAGGAATGATCGGCATTATGGAGATACCGCAGGAAAAAGGAAATGCGAGTCAATATGTGACGCTGGAGCAGTTAGATCAGTTCCATTTTTTCATGGGGTTTACCGATGCGGAAAGGAAAGCAGGCGTCGCTGAATTAAACAGGGTACTTGAGAAATATGAAATTACTACGGATATGAGGATTTCATTCCAAAAGAATTTTATAGAATATTAACAGGTGGAGAATTGGAAATTGCTGACACAAAAGAATCTTTATATGAAAACAAAAATAATAATTAAGTTGTGTACAGATTTTATTTTAGAAAGGTGAGATGGGGGCATATGAATTATATGATTGTGACATTGATTGGTTTATTATTGAGCTTTAATAACAATCTATGTACAGAAATAAAAAATACAGCATATATGGAAAATACAACTTGTGAATCAGCTTCTGGCGACAAGGTATGTACAGATATGGAAAAACAGGCATATATTGAAACTGTTATCGGAGAGACAACGATGAACGGGCTCAGAATCAAAGATTGTAGTATAACGGCCCATTACAGGCCGAATCCGACCGGTCACAGAATTCCCTATTTATTTGCATCGATCCGGTATCCGCAGGTATCGGGAATGGAAGATAAGTCTATTGAGGAAAAAATAAATAAATTATTGATAAACGCTGTAACACAATCAATGAATCATAAAAATGCCGACGAAACCTTAAGTTTATTTCATAACATAGTAAATCATGGATTTACTGAATTCTGGGAATGTGACAATGAATACAATATAATTCATGTTGGGAAGGATAGTATAAGCGTAAGTTATGAGGGAGCGTCCTATTTTGGAGGGCTTCATCCATCATTTTTTCATGATTATATTACAATTAACCTGACCAACGGCGAGATGGTTCCATTCACGGATTATTTTTCTAAAGAGGACGTAATAAAGGCGATCCGTTCCTTAAAATTTGAACTGATTGAAGGACAGTACAATCCGGGAGGATATAAAGGCGACGAACCCAAAATAACAGAAGGATTCGCTGAAGCGGTAAAAAAATTAGAGGACGATACAGAAACCTATATGGGGAACACCTACAATTTTGCAATAGATGACCGATCTGCTTATATACATTTTCCTTTTTATGACTCATTGAGGGGCTATGTTATTTTAAAATTCAGTCTGGATGCATTGAAATAAATGGCCTGCTGTGTTATCAGACAGGCGGTTGCAGCCCAAAGCAAACGAAACGGAAAATTTAAATTCATATTGGGAAAGGCGGTATGATTATGAATCAGATTATTATAAACCTGATATGCTTATTATTAAGCTTTAGCAACAGCATGTGCTCAGACATGGAAGGAAAGGGATATATTGAAACAGTAACCAATGAGACAACAATCAATGGACTGAAGATTCAGGAGCATACTATTAGATCCTATTACCGGAAGGAGGGGGAATTTGTTCAAAGCCCCTATTTAAACGCAGCGATCCGGTTTCCTCAGATAACGGATATGGAAGACGTATCCGTACAGAGAAAAATAAATAAGGGGTTGAAGGATGCCGCGACACAGTCGCTCAGTTGGGAGAATGCGGATCAGACATTAGAAAAGTTTCATGATATCGTGTATAATGATAAATCAACGTGGTTCTGGTACGGTGAAAATGACTACAAAATTCTTTCAGTAGAGGATGAGAGTATAGGGATCAAGTATGAAGGAAGAAGTTACTTTGGAGATGAAGATTGCATGCAGTTCAGCGATTATATCACGTTCAGCTTAACCGATGGAGAACGGGTTCCGTTTACAGAATATTTTTCCAGAGAGAAGGTGATCCGGGCCATTGAAGAATTGAAGTACGATTGGATAAAAGGAGAATACATACGCAGATATAAAGGCCGTTATGAGAGGTATGAACCGGAAGAAGTGGAAAAGTTGGTGTCCACGGTGAGAAACCTGGAAGATACGGCTGATAAGGAGGGAAGATATTTTGGAACGACCTATTATTTTGCAACGGATGGAGAATATGCGTATATTGATTTATATTTTCATTATATGGATCAATATGCGGTTTTGAAATTCGATCTGGACGATCTAAGGTAAAAATGGATGGGGTGAAATGGAATAATGCGGGCCAGAAGCAGAAGGAAGGATTCAGGATAAAGTGAGGGAGGCGGGGGAATGAAATATAAGGCAATTTTAATTTTATTGGCATTAACACTGACATCATGCAGCCATCCGGGACAGGGCGTCCCGGACGGAAACATCGCCCGGCAGACGGATGAACAATGGGACAGCTCAGAAGTATGTCAGGAAGAGGAGGAAACGCAGGAAGCCAGCCAGGAGACGGAAGCGGAAGGAAGCGAGGGACAGGCGGTACAGAGCGATTTGCAGAGAATAATTGATGCTGAATATGCCCGCCGGCATACGGCCCATCGCCGTAGGCGATTCTAAATGGCCGTATGCCGTAACAGTTCAGAGTTATCTGAACTGTTACAAATATCAGTGTACAATACTTTTTGACGAGTTTAAGGAACAGAATGGGGAAGGATTTATGAAAGAATACTGGAGGAGGCATATCGTGGCATTTTCACCGGAAGCGGACCGGATACTGTTAGTGGCCTATATTAATCCGCTATATGGACTGACGGCATTATATGATATCTACGATAACGGCAGTATAGGCATCCCCTTATACTGGAATTCATATGTCTATCCCCTGACTCTGTTTTTTAGGAATATTAACTATACCAAGGCTCTTAAGTATGCAACATTGAGCCATGTAGTCAATATAGGAGAGATATATCCTTTTTATAACAGCCCCGGGCTGTTTAATTATGATTACTCGTTACAGGAAAAAACGCCGCATTATATTTCACGTGTTACAAACGCGGATGATACCCTGTATTATAAAGCAGATATTGATTCAAATGGAAACAAATGTATAGGCATTTATTCCGTCGCTGAC